>DOMV01000333.1:0-2962 GCA_003509805.1 Planctomycetaceae bacterium | reverse complement strand
ATTTCATACACCGGCGTAGCGGCGCAGCCGCGACGACTTGGTCGGCCGCCGTTTTGCTCTTTCCTTTCGTAGAGCAAACGCCGGCTTACGACGCACTGATCGCCTTTGACCGGATGAAAGACAATGGCGATGTTGCCGACGGCGATTACAACACCAATCCCTGGGGTGAAGATGATTTCGCGTCTCCGATGGTCGGTCCCTTTCCAACGTTTCTCTGTCCCTCTGACGGAGAAGCTCGGTTGCCCTGCCCCTCTTTTACCTATCCAGGCGGCTTACGTCCGGCGCGGAGCAGCATTCGGTGGTGTATGGGCGACGGCATGTGGCACTGCGGGGAAGACTGGGATCGTACCGGCACCTCCCTGACCAATCCGAGGACGTACACTCGCGGGATGTTTTTTCCGTGTCATCGAAAGGCTTTCTCGGACATCACCGATGGTACGGCCAACACGGTCGCTCTCAGTGAGAGTGCCAGTCCGGATCAGCAGTCCACGCTTTCAATCAAATCGGGGATAACCGGCGGCACCACATCCGGTATTTATGTCAGCGGAAGTGTGATTCCGGAGAACTGCCTGAACAATGGCTACAGTGCGGACAGATCGCAACTTGTCTCTGCCTCGAACGCTCAACGAGGGTTGATTTTCGGCGATGGCCGGTCGCCCAACGTCGGTTTCCACACGGTATTGCCCCCGAATGGTCCTTCTTGCGGCCATAATATTACCAGTGGCGGCACAAACGGTTGGGGTGTATTTTCCGCCACCAGCTATCATCCCGGCGGTGTTTCGGTCGCATTCATGGACGGCACCGTGCGATTCGTTACGGACACGATCAATACCGGCGATTTGAGTATGACGCAAGGTGGGCACCACGAGAGTACGGGCACGCAACCGGTTCAGTCCGGTGGCAGTAATTATGGCGTCTGGGGCGCCTTGGGCACGCCAAGTGCGGGCGACCATGAGGCATTTTAAGCGTATCAAGAAATGGCCTGGAGTGTTTCGCTTCCGTTGGTCGCCGCTTTTTCGGCCTCTATCACTCCAAATCAACTCGGGATTTACTCTGAGATAATCGATGCAATCCGCAAAAGAACGACAGTTGTACAGGCAACTCAAATTATCCAGATATCCGTAGACATTCACTCCTCGCTANNAACTCCCCGAATTCCGGCTCATCCAAGGATTTTTTCGGGGGTTCCCCATGCTTTCTCCAAAACAAAACGATGAAAACAAATGATTGCTCTCTTTTACGGATATTTTTTGTAGCTTTATCCATTCTGTGTGGGAGCGGGATTCTTCCCAGTCGCGCGGCTGGGGCGGAAGAAGCCACATCGAGCCTGCGAGTGCTGTGCTACAACATTAAGCACGGACAGGGGATGGATGGCGTTGTCGATTTGGAAAGGACGGTAGAAGCCATCCGGAAATGGCGGCCCGACGTGGTCCTAGTTCAAGAGGTTGACAAAAATACCCGTCGCACGTCCAACACCGACCAACCGAAAATTCTGGCCGAGCGGCTGGGCATGTACTATATTTTCGGAAAAACAATCGACTATCAGAATGGCGAGTATGGCCTTCTGACTCTCTCGCGTTTTCCGATCCTTGAGCATGAAATGATTCTTCTCCCGCCAGCCACCCAACAGGAACAGCGCGGTGTGCTTATCGCCAAGATCGCTCTTCCCGGGACGAACGGCAAGATCATTCGGCTTGCAAACACGCACTTGAGTGCCGCGATGCAAAACGAAAGAACGGTGCAAGCCGCCAGGATCGACGAGATTCTCTCCAAGGGACATGAACCAGTGATTCTCGCGGGAGACTTCAATGCCCGGCCAGCGAACGAACTCATCGTCCGGCTCCTCAAAAACTGGAAAGATTCGGCAGATCCGGAAACGTATAAGAGTATTGAGCCAGACACTCCAGAGCGACTGGCGAGCCGCATCGATTTCATTTTTCTCCGCGCAAAAGACGCCTTCGACGTGTCGGAAAGCGGAACTATCCCTGATAAAACAACATCGGATCACATGCCGATTTTTTCCGTCATCTCCCTGAATTGAGATCAATCATGTTCAAAACCCCTGTTACCATTTTTCATGGTTTACTTTGCCTCCTTGTTTTGTCACTCGCCGGTTGCGGTGGCGATGCAAGACCGCCGGGGTTTCCCAAGCTTTATCCCGTTTCGCTCAAAGTGACCCAGGGGAATGTCGCCCTGGCCGGTGCCTCCGTGAAATTAAGGGAGGCGAATGCGTCGATGACATGGTCAATCGGCGGGATGACGGACGAGGAGGGCATCGTTGTTCTCTGGACGCACGGCAGGTTTCGTGGTGCTCCCGAGGGAAAATTCAAGGTCGCCGTCAGCAAACTGGTCAATGAAGGCGAGGAGGAACTGATTGCGGCCTTGAATCGGGAAGATCACGCCGCGGCGAAAAAAATTACGGTGAACAGTTATTCCCTGGTGGCCGCCGAATACGAATCTTTTTCGACCACTCCCATCGAAATTGAAATTACCCGCAAAACCCGTACCCTCGACATTTCCGCAGGTGCTACCGTTAAAATAAGGCGTGAATACCTGAGAGATTAGCGATAACGACAAAACGAGTCGCTTTCGGTAGACGCCGGTCGCAACCGCGGTGCAGCCTGCGATTCATGGCGTTACTCACGATGCTACGCAAAAAGAGCTTCCGGCAAAAACCGGAAGCTCTTTTCATTTATTTTTTCAACTCTTTGTTGAAATATCCATCTCATTCGCAAGGATTGCAGGGATCGCAAACCGGTTCGCAAGGATCACAGCTCACGTCGCAACCGACTTTGCAGCTGNNCCGCAGGTTCAGGAAAAATCCTTTGAACGGCAGACACGGGCCACAATCACAAGAGCCACAGCAGGGATCGCAAGCGACTTCGCAGGGATTGCAGGCAACCTCTTCGCACGGTTGGGCGGCTTCACAGGGATCGCATTCGGGGGCACAGGGACCGCAAGC
>DOMV01000105.1:272-11873 GCA_003509805.1 Planctomycetaceae bacterium | reverse complement strand
AAGGAGCGGATGTCAATGCGAAAAACGATCAAGGCGGTACCCCGCTTCATGTGACAGCGGGAAGCAATTGCGATGCTAGAGTTCTCCAGTTCCTCATTACTCATGGAGCGGATATCAATACGAAAGATAATGAAGGCGCGACTCCGCTTCATTCAGCCGCACTGTTAAATGACAAAGGCGAGACCGTCCAATTTCTCATTTCCCAAGGGGCGGATGTTCATGCGAAAGATACCGGTGACATGACACCACTCCACTGGGCCGTGGGAAGGAAAAACGACATCAAAATCGCCAAAATTTTTGGAGAGGACGCTAATACGAAAGCCGATGGCGGTTGCACATCGCTCCATTTGGCGGAATTGTTGGAGTTCAACGTCGATGTTGTCCAATCTCTCGTTTCGCAAGGGGCGGACGTCAACGCGAAAGACGATGAAGGTGACACCCCGCTCCATTGGGCGGCAAGGAGTCATCACGGGGACGATAATGTACGTTTTGTCGTCGAGGGCGATAATGCGCATGCGAGAGACGACATCGGCGGCGCCACCCGCTTAGTGGAGGAAAGTCAAAAAATCGTCGAGATTGCCCGGTTGCTTATTTCTCATGGAGCAAGCGTCCAAGCGAAAAACAAGAAGGGACAGACCCCGCTTGACTTGGCAAAGGAAAAAAATAACGTGACACTGACCGAGTACCTCTCCGGTATTACGGAACAAATGGAAACCGCCTTTCCGCCCACCCCAACAACACAATAAGGAAAACCAATGACAAATAATCCCAATGACGCCGACAGCACTTTGGGCCGCTACCACAGGAACGACGTCGGAGACACGGCGCCATCGATGCTTGTTCGCCTGCAACATAAAGATGACGCCGCGATAGAAACATTCGTCCAAATTTACACCAAACTCGTTCGAGCGTGGTGTCGCCGGGCGAACAAAAAACTGGCCGAACCTCTTTTGAGGGACGACCGCAAGGATATTGCGAGCATCGTCATTGCAAAAGCCGTCAGAAAATTGTGTGATAAAGATGCGGAAACCATTCAAAACCTTCGGGGATGGCTTTATCGGATCACGGAACGCAGTATTATCGATTTTCTTCGCAAACGGAACAAACGGCCGGTTCAGCCAGGCAATTCCAACGTCATCAACGACCTGCCCGACAAGGATGTTTTGAATTTGAGCGATGAACAAGAGGACAGATTGTTTATTCTCAATGAAATCATCACCCGAATTAAACCGACGATTAAAAACGAACAGCACTGGGAAATCTATCAACTGACCGTTGTCAAGGGAAAAGATTCGGAGGAAGTCGCCCAGGCGATGAACATGAAAAGTGCCAGTGTTCGTCAAATTAAGAAACGTATTTTGGATCGAATCCGGCAGGAATACGCCCTTCTCGGTATGGAGGACGAGCGACCTCAGGGAATACCTATGGATTGATCAAACCACCGCCGAACATCACTCAAATTCTTTATCTCGAATCGGTTAAGTCGGCTTCACATCCCGCTCATCACCCAAACGGAGCGGAATTCAGTGCCGGATGGCAGTCTGCGTTCTTCCGCGATTTCCTCGTTTTCGGTCTTTCCCGCCCCAAACGCCCGCACGTCGCGTTCGAAACGGGAAGTCGGGGTTTCAAGCGAGCCGCCTACCTTTTGACTCGCAAATCTGATAAAATACCGGGATTGAATGAAAATGTCGACTGTCCACATAATTTTTCCATCGAGAACGCCGGAGAGGGTGATGAAATTAAAGGAGGCCCCAAAAACAAAGGACCGAAAGACGAAAACTCATACCGTTATTTCGTTTTTTTCCGGGTGCGGAGGTCTTGACCTAGGTTTTACCGGCGGGTTTGTATTCAAGGATCAAAGCGTCCCCAAACTGCCCTTTCATATTTTGACCGCCTACGACAACAATGAACAATGCGTAAAGACTTATCGCGAAAATATTTCTGAACACGTCGAACTAATGGATTTGGCGAATTACGAGCCGTCGGCGGTTCCAAAAGCGGAAGTCCTTATTGGCGGTTTTCCATGTCAGGATTTCGCGTCATGCGGGCCGAGAAAAGGCTTAAAGTCAAAAAGAGGAAGGCTTTATCAAGCTTTAATCAAGTACATGAAGTTCCACCAACCAAAAATTGTTGTTGGTGAAAATGTTCCAGGTCTCGCCAACATGGGTAAGGGAGAAGTGCTACGAATTATTCGTGATGATTTACAAAATTGTGGATACAAGGTCGAGGTTTGGACTTTATTCGCTCCCGATTTTGGTGTGCCACAAAGGCGAAACCGTCTTTTTATCGTAGCGGTTAGAAACGACCTTGACGATTTTCCCATTCAGCCGCATTCGCTTTTCAACGATAAAAAATACTTCACGACAGAATGGGCTATCGGCGATCTTGAGTCAATCACTGACGAATCCGTTCCGAACCAATCACAATACTTTAAGGCGTCGAGAGCCAAAAAGGGCAATGGCCAGGGAGACGAGGTGACGCCTGCCGACGCCCCTTCATACACTATTAGAGCCAATGCCAAGTCGCGGGTTCAGTTCCATTACAAACTTGAACGGAGACTCACTGTACGGGAATGTGCCAGGCTGCAAACGTTTCCTGATAATTTCGTCTTTCCACATTCGACGACGACCAACATCATGGAGATAGGAAATGCGGTTCCCCCTCTGTTGGGTTATTATGTCGCAAAATCCATCGCAGATTTTTTAGCTAAACACAAATGAGTAACATCTCCTCCCCTAATTCCGTCGACATTACGCCAACACCGAAAATTCTTCGCACTCTTGGCGATATTCCTTTCGAGATTTGGCAGTGCTTCGCCGAGCTCATTGACAATTCGCTTGACGCGTTCGCGGACGCCGAACGGAGAGGGATACAAATTCCAACTCCTACAATTCACGTCTACTGGTCCAGAGAAAGCACCCCCTCCCAGGATCGTGAAATCGTCATTAACGACAACGCGCTTGGCATGGATCTTGCCTCTCTGGAAAATGCCGCAAAAGCGGGATATTCCGCGAATGATCCTATATCGCATCTTGGACTTTTCGGAATGGGGTTCAATATCGCGACCGCGAGGCTTGGCGGCGAAACAGATTTTGTGTCGTCTCAAAAGGGAGACACGAAATATACCGGCATCAAAATAAATTTTGAACAACTGATAAAGAAACGCACGTTTATCGCTCCCGTCATCAACGAGGAAAAGGAAGACAGCAACGATTCAGGAACTCGTATCACCATTCGCAATCTTAAAGACGGGATTTATGGACAACTTCAAAAGAAATTGACTCAAATCCGTAGGCAATTGGAGACGATTTATTCGCCTATACTCACCCGCAACAAAGTTCGAATTGTTCTTCAAGGCAAGCAGCTATCTCCACGTTTACACTGCGTTTGGTCCGATTCACGATATGTCATTCGAAAAGGAGAGAAGGTCTTCGCACGCAAAGAGATCGATTGCGATCTGGGTGAAACTCGCTTTGACACGCAAAAAAACCGCTATTTGAGTGATGACGAGATCGCCGAATACGAAATTCACGAAACGCCTTTTCCTGATCATATTGTAATCCGGTCTCGCCGATTGAAAGGCTGGATCGGCATCCAGCGTTTTTCTGACACAACGCAGTTCGGGCTCGATTTTATTCGCAACGGACGGAAAATACTGGTTAACGATAAATCTCTTTTTGAGTTTGAGAATCCTGACACAGGGACAAAAAGCATAGAATACCCAATTGAACTTGGATCAACCACGGGAGGACGTATCGTTGGAGAACTCACGGTGGATTACCTCCTTCCGACGTATCAGAAAAACGCTTTTGACACGTCCGGGCGAGCCTGGAGGCTAACCGCCGAGGCGATTCGAGGCGCTGGGCCTATTCTTCCAAAGAGTCGGAAAGCCGTGGGAGCGGACGGTGAAAACGATTCCCCGTTGGGTAAACTCATTAACGCTTATCGTCGGCCTGATGCGGGAACAAGAACGCTCGCCCTTCCCAACCCGGTGGCGAGGGATTTCTACAAACGGTTCATATCCAATGACCAAGAGTATCTGTCGGATGAAAAATGGTTCAAGGCGGCCCAGGAAGCCGATCGTGATCGTGGGGAGGGAAATCAGCGGTTAACTCCGGTAAATGTTGGCGAAACACCGTCAGACGATGTCGATTCTTATTTGGCCAACGTCACATCTGGCGACACTTCATCCGCTCCACCGGTTCAGACAGCAAGCAGCAGAGTTGTTCCGCCCGTCGTCAATTCGACGAGGGCAAGTCTTCTTCCCCTTTCGGAAAAAATCGAATCGGCTTCCGGGCTTTACACATACAAAAGTCAGATCGTCGGAATGACCGTGACTGTGAGATGTATGAAGAATGGCCACAACATAAGACATCAAGACGAAAAAGTACCATGCGTTCTTTTTTTGGACGGACAAGAAGTTGACTTCTTTTATGACCCGCAACATTCAGTTTTGTCCGAGTATCCAATTTCTCCGAAGCAATTATTACTACATGGTTTAGCTGAAAAATTCGCCTTTCGTGACACCAACGCGGGCGTTTCGTTCAGTACAGCGCTCTGGGGGTTGATAGACAACCATCTTGATGAAGAACGTATCAACCATCAATCTCTTCAAGAAAGGGCTGGCTCAATCATCAGCAATATTAAAGAGAGACTGCCAGAGCTGTTGGGGCATCGTTTCGAGGCGGTAAAAACAACTATCCAAGAAGCGCCTCGCGAAGAGGAAGACTTCGCGCGACGCCTATTGGAAGAGGCTCCCAACCTCCTTGAATTATACCAAAACTGCGGAAACGGGGCTGAGCAGACTCTGGGCTATGTTTGCGAGTCGATAATCAAAAGGCTGGTCTCGAAATTTCCCGAGGAGTTTTTCGACTCGAAACTTTTTAACCTTCCATACACCACGCTGAAGATAGGCGACCCCGCGACACGTGAACGACTGCGAAAAATACCAATTGACCGTGTTTTGTCATACATAACCGATATCGCGTCTTTACTTCAAGGAAGCCATTCGCAGAACAAACATGAATTACTGCGATACGCGAACACAATGTCGTTAATGGAAGGCCTCGTGCAATGAAATCTCATAACGAGACAAGCCATTTCCTCACGGAAGACTTGATGTTTGGCGGTGACTGGAAGGCGTTTGAACTCGCCGTTTGTCGCCTGCTGACGCATTGTGGCTGGACAAACCTACAATATATCGGCCAACCAGGCGATAAAGGCGCGGACATCCTCGCGATTGGATTTGATCCCACGACGAAAACAACGACATCCTTTCTATTTCAAGTTAAATCCGTAACATCCTCTTCCCACATAGGTAAACCTGCTCGTTTTTCTTCGAGCCACACATTCCCGACGTATATTTGTCCAGCAGCTTGGAAGAGGACTGCGGCTCGCGCCCGGGAAAGAGAGCGTGATAGTGCTTGATTTCGTGTCGGATATCAGAAGGCTCGCTGCGGTTAGCGAACTCAACAAAGAGGCCAAATCGGAGCCTAAGCCAAATGAAATTGAGACAGTGATTTTACGAGAAGGCGTTGTTACCTTTAGCGACGAAAAAGCCCAAAAATTTGTAAAAGCCTGGATTGACGACGTCGCAAGTTTGGAAGACAGCGACGACGCGGAAAAATTAGCGTTTCCTGAAATTGGAGATTTGGCATGAAAAAACAGATTCCTCCTGAAATAGCGAAAGAAATAAAACAGATCGTTTTTTGCGAGGCGGATCGTGAAAATTATCTCGCCCGCTCGCGTCCAGAAAACGGGGCTTTTCTCAACAGACTGGTCGCAATGCCCACGGTCGGTGAGAAGCTATTGGAGTACATGTCGAAGGCGGGTGTTCGCACATACATAAAAGACGCGATATTGAACGCTTACTCGAAAGAGATGGCACAGAAGAAACGTCCCAAAAACATTTCCGCTATCATTAAAAAGATATTCAAGCTTCAAGCGGTGGAACATGTGGAAAGCCAGTCGGCTTTACAAACGGAAATATACGTCACAGCGTCTAAGGATCATTTTATCGTTGTCGCGGACGGTACATATTTAAAATGGGAGACCGCTTTGCGAAAAGCGCTGTATTGTGTCGCGGGTTCTCCCTTTGCCGCTGTCAAAGACGTGGAGATCAAAATACTACTTCTGCTTTTCGCGAGAGGGTGTAAGATTCCTAAATCCGATTTGACCTCGTTGGAAAGAGCCTTGTCGATTTGTGGCGGCGCCGTAAGTGTTTACGGAGACGAATAAACGTGGTGGATAATATATCAAAAGAGGAACGAAGCCATGTAATGAGCCTGGTTAAACAAAAAAACACCAGGCCGGAATTGGTGGTGCGATCCTTTTTGCATAGACAAGGATTCCGCTTTCGTTTGCATGGCAAATCGCTTCCGGGAAAGCCGGACATCGTTTTACCGAAATACCGCGCGGTCATCTTGGTTCACGGATGTTTTTGGCATGGTCACAAAGCAAAATCCTGTAAATTGTCGCGTATTCCCAAGTCTCATATCGAATTTTGGACGAACAAGATATCTTCAAATTTCACAAGGGATCAGGCCAACATCGGAAAACTCAAGACGCTCGGTTGGAAAGTTCTGGTGATTTGGGAATGCGAGATCGGAAATATGGAAAAGTTAGTGTCTCTTGTCGAACAATTGCGTCAGATGGATATCACGGCAACACATGGAAAACCGGGTAGCAGAAAAACTATGCTGCAGTGACGAACCACCTGTTCGATTGGCCTATTGTTCGTCATACTCTGTCAGAGAGAAATCTACCAGTCGGTACATCTGTCGCGTTCTTACCCGCAGGGCGAGTTTCGGGCCGAGCCGAATCGCCAAAATCAGAGAAAACTTACTGCGGCGTCTTCATTTCGCCCTTGTTTTCAGCCTCAAAAAGATTTTCAAAAATTTTGAGCCGGTAAAACAAGGGGGCAGGTTCGCCAATTGCTTGTCGGAAAGCGACTCACAGAAAATTTTCCGGAATGATTGACAAGCGATTCGAAATTTTGTAAGATTTACACCGTCGATGGGACGAATCCCGTCGAGATAAGAAATTCGTTTTCCGACTGTCGGGCGACCGGCTGCTCGGATTTCTGCATGGTAGCTCGGTGAGCTGGCACAGGGTCGCGCTGCGTGGCAAGGCGACACAAGGAGTAACAAGATCAGTTTTTTGCAATCGGACCGATTTCAGGATGGAAACATCCCCCGAAACCGGTGATCCCATTGAAGAACCGACTTGTGTCTGGTCCCCGTGCATCTTTGATCCACTTGAGGATTCTCGCGATCATTCGTGATCGGTTCTTCACGCTATTTTCGCTTTGATATTTCGCGCATAATCAAAAAATCCATCGGCGAAGAACGTACGCGCCGGCGGGAAAAATCCATGAAACAACCCATCGACCTGAAAACCTGGAATCGCCGGGAGCATTTCGAATACTTTTTCAAGCAGGATGTTCCCTTCTGGTCCGTCACGGCAAACGTCGAATGCACCGGCATTTACCGATGGTGCAAGGAGCATGGACGCTCTTTCGCCATCGCCTATCATTGGGCGTCGCTCAAAACGGCCAACGGGATCGAGGCGATGCGGATGCGTATTGAAAACGACCTTCCCGTCTTGTTCGATGCCGTTCACGCTTCGACGACCGTGGCCAGGCCGGATGGGACGTTCGGGTTTTCGTTCAACTATTTCGATCCGGATTTCGAGGCGTTTCACGAGTCGATGCTCAAGGACATCAAGCGGATCGAAGGGGAGTCGGGCCTGAAATACACGCATCCGGAGGCCGATGTCATTTTCTATACCGTCCTGCGAAAGGTTTGTTTCACGTCGGCGGAGCACTCGTTCAGCCTCGGATCGCAGGGGGCGATTCCGTGTTTCGCCTTCGGCGAGGCGTTCGAGGAAAACGGGAAAATGCTGTTGCCCCATTCGATTCGGGTCAATCACGCCTTGGTCGACGGCCAACATGTCAGTCGGTATTACGAGCAGTTGGAACAGATCATGAACGCGTTTCGCTGACGGGGAAAGCGGGACGTGCAAGGAATTTCGGTCATGGAAGAATCACCCGGAGAGCAATTCTAATCACACATTACATCAGGAGAGATTATCATGAGACAGTTTTCTTTGGGAACGGTTCTGCGCATGACGGACAAATTTTTGCTCCGCCGTTTTTTCGAATCGTTCGGTGCCGACATTGAGCAGGTCCCTTGGGACGACATCACTCGGCGCAATATCGATTTTTTGCAGCGGCTTTTCGACGAGTTACCCTCGACGGATCGCGACCGGGCGGAAGTCGTCTTGCGGCATGTTCACGCCCTGGCTGGTGAAAAAGGCATGGAATCGCTCGGCGAGGCGGCGGAGACGTTCCATGCCGACGCGTCGTGGAACGAGTTTTTCCTTTCGGAGATGAACCTTTATTCGAAGGCTCTTTCCGCCTGGCTCGATTATCAGGACATCTTCGATTACGCCATCCAGTTTTTCCAGGTCGACACCTTGTCCTGGTGGAGGAAGCGTGTTGATCTTCCGATGATCGAGCCGAATTTCGATGATGACGCCCGAACCGAACTCGAAGACGAAATCGCCTCGTTTTTCCGAACCAAGCAGGGGCGGGGATATGTCTGTACGATAGAAATGGTGGAGCGTTCCAACGGCGTCTATTACTTTTTCGCCTATCCAGATGATTACGTCCGGGACACGTTGGTTCACGACGAGAACGAAAATCTCGTTTCGCAAACGATCAGGCAGACTTTCGAGATCGTTTTCGCTTATGATCGCAACGAAGGGAGCTGCGACCTGTACGCCAAACTGTCGAAGACGCTCAAAGAGGAACTGGAACTGATTTTTCTGCAACGGATTCTCGATTTCGCTCCCGAAGATGAAGAAAAGGCTCCCTATGATCTTTCCATGCTGCTCGATCCGACGTTCCAACTGACAACCCGACCGGAGGACAATCTCGACGTGCGAGTCACCTCGCTCACCCTGTTTTGGCCGGGTCGGGCCGAGATTTCGATCACTCCACGAGGGCCTCTTTCACCCCAAGAGCTTGCAAGACAGGGGATCAGATTTCCCTTGGCGCAGGCGACGGTGAAAAAGGCTCGTTTTCGCTTCGAATTTCTGGTTTCCGGTACGGGACGTTCCAAGACATTGACCTTCGAAATCGGGCCGCCGGACGCTTGTACGTTGAAAAACCAGCAGCCGGACCGCGTGGAAACGGTGCATCGCTACTTGAAAGAATGGGGTATGGAACATGAAGACGAAAACGAAACGGCAACCACCGCGACTCCTCGACGTCTTGCTCGCCCGGTCGCGTGATGACGGCGGTTCGTTGTACGCCGCCGATGACCGCCACCTCGATTTCGGGGGACTGATCGATCTCGGACTTTTATACGAAGCTCCGCAGGCCCGGACGTACTGGTGCGGTTGCGGTGGCGGGGGAACGTGTGAAGTCACTTGGGCCGTTCATCCGAAGGACGGTTCGAAAACGCCGTTTATTCAATGCGAATACTGCGGCATCAACCGGCTTGATCCGAAAGACCTTCGCGTCTGGACGATTCAAACGCGGGAATTGCTCCGAATGGTCGGCGAGTCGATGGATTTTTCGTCTCCATTTTCGGAGGCGATCCCCGGCCTCGTTTGGCTGTTTGGCCGTAAAAAACGTCGTGATTTTTATTTTGTCCGCCGGATTTTCGACGACGAAAGGCAGGCGATCCGGTCGTTTTTTGCATCGCATTCAACCGGCGTTGTCATTGTCCCGATGAAGGAGGATCAGGTTGCGTTTGCCAAACTGGATTTGAACAATCCCTGTTTTCCCCTTACGAAAATCGCCATCCTTGACGAACAGTGCCGATTGGTCGTCGACATGACAATGGTTGATGACGAATTGACGCCTGTCGAGAAAAACGATTTAAAAACGAATCGAAAAAGAGGTCAGCGTACCGCCCATATCGAACTGCTTGTCAAGGAAATGAAGGTTTTTTACAGGGAATCCCGCGACAACTTTTATGATAAAGGGGATATATTGCCCAAGTTGACCCAAAAAGAACTCGGTCAACGAGTCGGTTTGCGTCAAGACGAAGTTTCAAGATGTTTGAACGACGAGAGCGCTGTAACGCTTCAGTTGCTTTGGCAGCATGCCGAAGATTTGTATCCATTCCACGGTTGACGTATTCAGAAGCGGCGTGTTCTGGCCGATAATGTGGTAGAAGGCGAAAACGCCTGAAAAGAAGGGGCGAAACGCTATCGGGCGATCAACGCCGCCGCTTCGGTCGGTGGGACCTGCGACTTTATCCAGCGATCCGGCAAAAGATTTTCCAAGGAATCGACATTCGGATTCCAATCGCTCAGCCGGTACAGCACGTCCGTCAGATATTCCCATTCGTTCAATCCATGCCGCCGCGCACTCGACAGCACCGTCATGATGATCGCCGANNAAAAAAGCCAATTCTTCCGACCGATTACGAATTCACGCAACGTCCGCTCCGAGATATTATTGTCGATGTTCAACCGACCGTCCGTACAATAACGCCGCAACGCCGCCTCGTTGTTCAACGCATATGCGCACGCCTGTCCCAACCGGCTCTTCGGCAGGATCGTCGGATCGCTTTGGCATTCACGGCACTGATCGAACAACGCATCCAATATCGGTACGGATTCGGATTGTCGCCGCAAATACCGTACTTCAATCGGCGATTCTTTTATTTCCGCTTCGATCTTGTAGAGCTTTTTGTAAGGATTCCGGAATTGTTTCACCCGTTCGGGTTCGTCGTTTTCCGCCTCGACGAAGTTGCGACGGCAATGAGCATGGCAGCCGCTCTCCTTCGGGGACCTCTGTCCCGGCACCGGGTTTTTCGGGGCGAACAAGGCGTCGTAATTTCCGTGCGCATCGCATTGGACGACGCCGGAATATCCGGCGAGGAACGCGTAAATCGGCGCCGCCGTCTGGTTCGGCTGAACGTCGAACACGTTGTACGGCCGGTCGTCACCGCCGATATAAACGTACATGTTGCCGCTCGCGATCCGGTTTCCTTCGTCAGGCAGCCGGACCGGAGCGGTCGAAGCGTCGGTGTTGACGCAATACGATTGCTTGATTTCCGACTTCATCAAGCCTGCCAGGTCTTCCAGTTGATCGGCGATCCGATCACGCCAGCGACAGACGGAACTCTCGGCGATCTCGACTTTCGAACTTTTCAGAAGCCGACCGACCTGCCGGTGGATCGGCAGATGATCGCAATATTTGTTCACTAACACCGCCGCGATGAACTCCGCCGTGACCGATCCGTGGTCGATGTTGCGGATCGGCATCTCGGCGATGATGATCTTGTTGCCGAAACAGTCGCAATCCGGTTTCATCCGTTGACGAATGAAGCGGATCACTTCGAGCACCATCGGAATGTAGTTCAGTACCTCAGTGATTTCGACGCCCATCGGGACGTAATCCTTGCCGCAACTTGCGCAACGACATTCGCCCGGATGCAGCGAAACGTGGGCGTCACGGCGTGGAATCTCCGGTGGGAACGGTTTCCGTCCGCCTCCGCCGTTTTTGTCGCGTTTTTGTTTCGGCGCGTCGGAAGGCGGCTTCGATTTTTTCTCCTTGTCCTTTTTCGACTTCTCGGATTTCTT
>DOMV01000105.1:0-248 GCA_003509805.1 Planctomycetaceae bacterium | reverse complement strand
GTCGCGCTGCTTCAACAGAGCGACCTCCTCAAGAAGTTCATCGTAGGTGGGACGTCTTGCCTCTTCCATGTCGCGAAGAATACGAAAGAAATCGCGGCGTGTCAAGGATCATTGGGGGCCGTGTTTTTCAGCGTGAAACGTTTTCGTTGTTTGACGACGACCGGTTCGATCCCTTCCAGGATCATGGCGAGTTGCGCGGCGGTCACAAGGGCGACCGGTTTCGAGCCGTCGACGAGCGCAACGGGAAT
>DOMV01000434.1:2892-3059 GCA_003509805.1 Planctomycetaceae bacterium | reverse complement strand
CGTTTTCATCGCGTTTCCAGTCTCGTCAACCGTCTCTAATCAATCCAGGTTTCAAGCGCCTGTCGCAGGCGACGGGGATCGATCGGTTTCGTCAGGTGTTCGTTCATCCCGACTTCCAGGCTCTTCTGGCGGTCGCTGTCCATCGCGTTGGCGGTCATGGCGATGAT
>DOMV01000434.1:0-2866 GCA_003509805.1 Planctomycetaceae bacterium | reverse complement strand
ATGACGGGCATCTGGACGTCCATCAACACCATGTCGAAATGGTGACGTTTGACGGCTTCGACCGCGTCAAGGCCATTGTCGACGATGACGAGATGGATGCCCAGTGATTGCAAGTATTCCGAAACAACCATTTGGTTGATCTTGTTGTCTTCCGCCAAAAGGATACTGGCTCCCTGGAGGTTTTTTTTCCGCTTGCCCGGGAACGTGTCGGCGCCGTCACGCGGTTCCGTATCCAAAAAGAAATGGGCCGTGAAGCGAAACGTCGAACCGTGACCTGGTGTGCTGTCGACATACATCGAGCCGCCCATGCGATCGACGATCTGCTTTGAAATGGCCAAGCCCGAACCTTGGCCCCCGCGTTGTCGATGGATAGTCTCCTCCTTCGGGAAATCCTGCTCGAACAACCGCTCGATTTGCTTTCGCGCCATCCCGATTCCCGTATCCTTGACGGAAAACAGAAAACAGGCCATGTTCGACTCGCGGGAAATGTATCTTTCGTTGGTGACGTCGACGGCGATGCAAATCGACCCGCGCTCGGTGTATTTGACCGCGTTGTTGGCGAGGTTGAGGAGGACCTGCCTCAATCGAAGGGGGTCGCCCCTGAGATGGTCGGGAACCGCGTCGCCGATCCGGATGTCCAGCCGCAAACCTTTTTCGTCCGCACCGTAACGGACGGTCTCCTCGATTTCCCGGAGCATTTTCGAAATACGAAAACACCGCTCGTCGAGATCGGATTCGCCCGCTTCGATCTTGGAGCATCCCAACATGTCGTTGACGACGTCGAGCAGGACCGTCGTCGCCGTCTGCGTCTTCCGGAGATAGTCTTTCTGCTTCGCCGTCAGGTCCGTTTGCAGGCAAAGATGCGTCATGCCGAGAATCGCATTCATCGGATTGCGGATTTCATGGTTCATCTTCGAAAGAAATTCGTTTCTCGCCTTGACGTGCGCTTCGTGCCCGCCGGCAAGTCCGTTTTTCTCCCGGTCGGTGACATCGACCCCCCAGCAGAACAGCGACGGCCGGCCGTCATAATCGATTTTTTGAATGGACACCAAAAAATCCCGGAAGAGTCCGTCTTTGCACCGGTATTGCATGACCCTGTTGGAAACGGTGTTTTTATTGAGCAATTCCTCGGCGATTTCCTCGCGATGCCTGCCGGTGCGATAAATACCGACGACCGGATCGTTGATGCCGACGGGAAAAAATTCGAAAAACAAGTTGTTCCCCCATTTGACCACCCCGTCCGTCGTGATGACGGCAAAGGAGGAACTGGTTGCGAGAAACCGGTTCAAAACATCCTCTTCCATCTCCCGGTTTCGGACGGCCGCCTCGATGAATCCGGCGACGTTTTTCATGATACTGATTTCCGACTCGTCCCACGCCCGTTCATGCGTGCAATCGCCGAAACCGATCATGCCCCAAACCTTCCCTTCGAAAACGATCGGGACGGCGAGGATCGAAACGAAACCGTGGTACGCCAAATGGTCTTTTTCCATCTGGGGCATGAACCGGACGATCTCGTTGACGTAATTCCCCGATCGCATGCTTTTCAACCATGTCGGCATCGTCGTTTCCAGGGGGATATCGACATTCCGTACGCGTATGTCATGGGAATCGACATTGAAAAAGCATTCGTAGACGCGCGATATGCCGTACGAATCCGGCTCCCGCTGCTTGAGCTGCCAGAGAAACGCGGTGTCTTCGTTGGACGAGGTCCCGAGGAGGTCGAGAATCATCAGGATTTGCCTGTCGAAATCGTAACTCTTCGGATCCATCAGGATTCTCGCCACCGCGCAGGAAGCGGGAAGCAGGCTCTCGCGGTGATGAAACGGTCTCGTCTCCTTCTTGATTTCCGTCACGTCCTGTACCGTGCCGCACAGGAAAACAGGCGTCCCGTCACCGTCCTTCCCGACCGTGCGCCCGAGAACGTGCAGCCACACCCAGTTGCCGCTCGGCGTCCGCATGCGATAGAGTACATTGATGCAGTCCGCCGCGCCGAACATGACTGCCTTGAAACTCCGAAGGGTCTTTTCCAGGTCCATCGGATGAATCAGTTGTTGCCATTGCTTGAGCGTCAACGGGAGGCATTCCGCCCTGTATCCGTAGTCTTCCAGAAACGGCCCGTCGAAACAGAACTCTTTCGTGTCCCTGCTCCATTCCCAGTGCGATACGCCCGCCCGGCGGTAGGATTCGGGAATTCGCTCGCTACGACAACCGATCGCCTGCTTTTGGACGGGTTCTTGTGCAACACGGACGGGTGGCATGAAATACTCCTTGGTGATGGAAAAAAGTGGCAATTGCGATTCGTATCGCGTACATGGCTTTCCCCGTCCGTGTCGTTATGGGTGGAATCGCGACCGTGCCAATTCCCATTCTCAAGGAGGCTCTTTGCGACGTCTTGTCGGTATCAAGCGTCATCCTGATCGCATGTGCGTCCGAAGCCGGGACCCGCCGCCTGATTCATGTCCGCAATTATCGTCGCATTTATCGAACGCGACTCGTCTGCCGCGCCTCCCCGTTTGTCCCTGTACATTTTAGTGTCGTTGACGTCAAAGTCAATGTACCGAGTTTAGCGGCACACGCANNTGTCGTTGACGTCAAAGTCAATGATAAAAAATTTTTTTTCAAAGAAGGCGATTTGACGGACGCTTTTTTTCGCGGACAATCACAACTCGTTTTAGAAAAACAAGATGCGTTTGTGAGCGAATCGGCTGTTTCGAGCGTAAACACACCGGGAACGCATTTTGTACGAATAATATGCGGACTGAAACACTTATCGTTACACAAAAAACCGGTGCGCCCTCGTTTGGTTTTTTAGCTGAAGATCCGTAAACAGGCGGTTCGATCGGAAAACTCAACCGGCTTCGGT
>DOMV01000288.1 GCA_003509805.1 Planctomycetaceae bacterium | reverse complement strand
GACAGAAGCGCCCGGATCGAACCGTCTGCACGTCCCGTCGGGTAAGCTGACCGACCCCGTTCCGGCGGAAAACCGAACAACAGACGCTGCCGCAACGGGCAAAACCGTTCCACTTTCAGCCGGGGCGGTCCGCCGTGCGGATTCCGGCGCCGCCGCTTCCGTCGCATGTCGACTTTCCAGGACAGCCAACTCCCGGGCAACGGTTTCGTGGAGTTCGGAAATCCGCTCGAAAAGCTCCCGGCAAGTCGGCCGGTCCCGGAATTCCGAAAGTGATTCGATCTGCGTTCCGATGGCTTCGAGCGTCGTATCGACTTTCCCTCCGGTTCGTTCGAAGCGTTCGACCGCCTGTTCGATGCGCTCCGCCGCCGAAACGACCTGACGCATTGCTCGTTGATGGACAGTCAACACCGCGGAATTGCCTGAAGCCGTGTCCTTCGACCTTTCGTGAAGGGGTTCATCCGGCTGTGCTGCCAACACCGGGCTCTCCATGTACGAGTCGTGTGGGGCAACCGATGGCTTCACGCAACTTTCTGGACCGCCTTCCCCGGAATTACGATTCAATACCCCGGAAAGCGAGAACGCCGCGATCAACGGAATCGGTTCTCCGTCAACCGCAACCGAATCGTCGAAGTGCTCGTCAATCGCCGTGCGGGAAGTCGAAGCGGATTGCTGCGGTAAAACGACCGACACGGTTTCCGTGGCAAGTGAAGCAGAAAGTGCGGCGGGAACGTAAACCGGATCAATGGAGGTAATCGGAACGGGCATGATGGATGGAATCAAAGATGTTTGCGATGAGTGCGTGGTTTGTGTGAATTGCATGGCAAGCAGCGGATGCGCGATGCATTCGGAATTAGCAGGTTGCAGCGATTGCAACACTGGTAAGGTTTGGGCATCCACGGCGTCCATTGAAACAACAACCGGTTGCCTTGTCCCCCTCCACTCGGATGCAGGCCGATTCGCAATAAACCCGCCATCGACCGGTACAGTGGCGACATCCCGATAGGCCGTACCCGTTCCTGAGGTAACGCGATGGCCGGGGGCGACCCAGTTTAACATCGCAATGTTTTTATCGATGTAGCAGGGGTACTGGATGATGACGGGCGTGTTCGTATCATAAACATAAGCCGGGACTTTCGCTTCAAGCGGTGGTATCACTTCGGAAAAATCATCCTGTCCATTTTCTTCAGTTGCTGCAATCTCTTTATTTTCTGCATTTCGCTTGCTTTCCGCAATCTTGGAAATCGAACTATCCGGCTGGATATTCCCATCTGATTGCGTACAGTCAATGTCAAATGATGCCAACTCGTCGCCATCGTCAAATCCGGCCGGGTCCCCGACAACCAATTCCATGCAATTGCCGCAAGCCTCCCAATCTGCCGCCATTCCGTTGGCTCCGCTCATTTCGTCCGAGGGGTTTTCGGATGAAACGCACTCCTCACGTTGATTCTGCTCCGGTCGCGTGCGAAACCGCTGCGACCGGTTCCATGCAAGGTCCACGGTCGATGCGTCGATACGAAGCTGCCCGTTTTCCACTGCCAGTTGCAGGGTCGTTTCGCAAAGTCGGTTGATCAAACGTGGAATACCGTTGCTGTGCTCGAATACCCGTCTTTTCGCCCCGTCTGTAAATTGCGCTCCCGCCGACCGGGTCGTGACCGCGGCGATGTGCCAATCGATGTAGTCGTTACATTCGCGCTGCGTGAGCGGTTCGAGGTACTCGTGGCAAACAATGCGCTGGTTGAAGGGTTCCAACGCCGGGAGCGCGAGGAGCTCTTCCATCGCGGTCGTTCCGGCAAGGAGAACGCGTAAGGGTGCTTCACCGCCGACGTTACGGTCCGACAGACGCCGCAATTCCTCAAGTGCTTCCACACTCGCGTTTTGCGCTTCGTCGATCAGAACGAAAATGCGGCGGGGTTCTCCCGGTTCCCCCGTGGAATTCTCCCCGTGCTCCAGCGCTCCTTCGACTAGGAATCGGAGTTCCCCCTCATCCAAGCCGGGAACGGGAAGTGAGAGCGCCCTCGCAAGCGCTCGGAGCAGTTCCTTTGCGTTGGTCAAATGTCCGCCCGAGAGAAAAATGAACCGTTCCCCGGTCCGGGCCTTACGGCTCAAGCGTTCGAGTAAGAGTGTTTTACCGCTTCCGGGATCGCCGCAAACCGACACGATCCCCTCGCCGCACCGCAGGGCCGCGCAGATCGTTCGGAGCGATTCTTCGACGGCAGGAGCCGGAAAAATCGACGCTGGATCGGGTTGGACCGCGAACGGTCGCTTCGAAAAATGAAAAAACGTTTCGAACATCGACGACGGAAACGGTGGCTGGTCAGACGGAAAAACACTCTCATTCCCTTCTATCGGCACAATCGATCCGCCCGCTTCACTGCTTTTCCCGCCGACAGGGCCGGACACGCGCCGCTCGGCGAACCCCGCCTACCTGAAACCGGGGAAAGCGGGTATAATAGCGCACCTGTTGAGTGCCGTTTCCCACCCCCTTTTCGCTCCTTTCAGCGAAGAGAAGACACCGGAGCGAAGATACAGGAGCACAGAGACATGACAGAAAGACCCGCATTGTTTCAGGGAATCGTCGAGGGCGACGTCGCGACCGTCGTTGCCGAAGTCAACGCCGCAGTTGCCGCCGGGGAAACGCCGCAGGATATCATGGGCAAATACCTGAT
>DOMV01000348.1 GCA_003509805.1 Planctomycetaceae bacterium | reverse complement strand
GTTCGCCGGCTTGGGCCGCGCGCGTCAATTCATAAGTGCCGTAGCGTTCGAACCCGTATTTCCCGACAGGGCCGACCCCGGCGACTTTCTCGAAGTAATCGTCGATCAACAGGAACTCGCCGAGCGACGGAGCGTATCGATCCATCCGCAGCAAATCGTCGAGCCAGCGGGTCGCCTGCGTCGAAAAATGGGCAAAAACAATCGAAGCGGCGCGGTCGTTGTCGATAATCCGGCCGAGCTTCGAGGCAAGGTCGGCGTACCCGTTGCTGTCGGCCGCATCGATCGGATAACGAATCAAGGCGTCGCACGTCGTCCCGTCGAGCCCTTGCCATTGCATGACGCTTTGGTCGTCGTCGCCGAGCCGCCAACCGTCGAGCGGAGCGAAATGAAGCACGCCGCGATAACCGCTGGAATGCAGCAATTGCGGCAGGATCGGCGTCAACCCCGCATGCGTACGGCCGAAAACGACGGGACGACGGCCGAGCAGTTCAAGATAGGTATCAATCCCCGTTTTGATGCGGCGGAGAATTTCCAAGGGAGGTAGGAGGAAAAGCGGTCCCTCGCCCGAATCGTCCCCGATCACTTGAACCGCCCCGGATTCCAGGGATGCACGCAACAAGGGAATGATATCCGGTTCTTTCGCGGCAAGGATGCGCAGGGTTTCCGACGGCAGGAGGAGCGTCGTCTTCCGTTCCCCGGCGAGGTGCGGTCCGAGCGTTCGGATCGAATCGTTCGGCCTGACGAGCAGCAGGTTGAGCAAATAGGTCTTCGCCGGATAAAAATAATCCNNCGCTGAGCAATGAAAACGCCTGCACGAGAAATTCACGCCGCCGTTCCGCGTTTCCCGCGCGGTCGGACCGGATCGCCCCGACGACCGCCTCGTGGAGTTTGGCGTTATCGAGCATGCTCATGTACCGGAGCTGCCGGGTCAGCAGGTCGGTCAGGAACGCCGTCGTACCCAGCGCGAGCAGATCGGCGATCAGGTCCGAATCGAACCCGTGGTCCGCGATTCCCAGATTCTCAAGGAGAAAGGGGACGATTTCATCCCGCTCCCGCATGTCACGGACGACGAGAACACCTTCTTCGGCACGCCGGGCGAGCCAACCGGCATCGACCATCGGTTCGCAGCATGGCGGGACGATGATAATCGAAGAGGAATCGGGGGCAGGCGGATAATAAGCGCTTTCCCAGGTTGGAACCCCGTTCTCATGCTCCAAAACCGCCGGGTGGAACAACGCCGAATAGGCCGAGAGCAACTCGTTCGAATCGTTTTCATCGAGCGAAATCGTTTCGAAACTGTAACTGGGATAAAGAACGTACATGGAAAAAACTCGCGGAAAAAACTCAGAGGATGAATTTGTTGAGCTCCTCATCCGCGGCAATATCGTCCAGGCGCTGTTTTACGTAAGCGGCGTTGACGACGACCCGGACCCCGCGGGTTTCCGGAGCTTCGAAACTGAGTTCCTCAAGCATTCGTTCCATGATCGTGTAGAGCCGTCGCGCCCCGATGTTCTGCGAACGCTGGTTGACCTCGAAAGCGTAGCGGGCAAGCTCTTCGATCGCATCGTTCTCGAAAACGAGCCGGACGTTTTCCGTGTCCATCAGCGCGACATACTGTTTCGTGAGCGACCCGCTCGGTTCGGTCAAAATCCGGACGAAATCGTCCTTCGTGAGATCGGACAATTCGACCCGGATCGGAAAACGGCCCTGCAACTCCGGCATCAAATCGCTCGGCTTGGCGCGGTGAAAGGCCCCGGCCGCGACGAAGAGAATATGGTCGGTCCGGACATAACCGTACTTCGTTTGAATGGTCGTTCCTTCGACGATCGGCAACAAATCCCGCTGGACGCCCTGCCGGGAAACATCGGCGCCGTGCTGTTTTTCGCTTGCGACGATCTTGTCGATTTCGTCGATGAAAATGATCCCGGCCGTTTCGGCAAGTTCGATCGCCCGCGCATTCACTTTTTCCTTGTTGATGAGGGCGTCGCATTCCTGTTCGAGAAGAACGCCCCGGGCGTCACGGACGCTCAATTCCCGCTGGGAGCGGTTTTTCGGCATGAAACGTTCGAACATTTCGCTCAAATCGGTTTCGATATTGTCCATCCCGGGAATCATGCCCATCATGACGGGCGAGCCTTTCGACTCGGAGGTGATCGAAACGGTCCGATCGTCGAGTTCCCCGGCCAAAAGCATCGCTTTCATTTTTTCCCGGTTGCGCTGATACTTGTGCCGGCAATCGTCTTCCGCCTCGGCCGTTTGCCCGCGATCCCGGTCCGGGAATTCGGAAAATCGGGTCGGCGATTGCGGCGGCGGCGGGAGCAGCATGTCGAGCAACTGCTCCTCGACCCGGCGTTTCGCTTCCTCAAGGACGGTTTCCCGCTCTTTGGCGCGGATGATGCCGATCGCGTTTTCAACCAGTTCGCGAACCATGCTTTCGACGTCGCGACCGTAATAACCGACCTCGGTATATTTGGTCGCCTCGACCTTGATGAACGGGGAATCGGTCAGCACGGCAAGACGACGGGCGATTTCGGTTTTGCCGACGCCGGTGGGGCCGATCATCATGATATTCTTCGGGCCGATTTCCTTGCGCATCGTTTCGTCGACACGTTGGTGCCGCCAACGGTTCCGCACGGCAATCGCCACCGCCCGCTTGGCGTCGTCCTGGCCGACGATGTGTTTGTCCAATTCCGCAACGATTTGGCGTGGAGTCAGTTCGATCATGGGGCATTATTGGTTGATTTTATGGACCGCCGGCATTCGCGCGTCCGTAAGATATTTCCACGAAATTCTACCGTAGGACGGCGATGTTTTCAAGAGTTGTAACAACCGGCCTTGTAACAACCGGTTGTTGCATCTTGCATGTTACAGCCGCACTGAAAAACATTTCGGACTTCCCGAAACCTGCGGAAAATTCCTGTTGATCCGGTTTGGAAAAATTGTTACACTGGGGATCGTGTTACACCGGGGCCGTCCGATTTCCCGAAACCGGCTTTCAGGAATATACTGGAAACGCGATGA
>DOMV01000019.1 GCA_003509805.1 Planctomycetaceae bacterium | reverse complement strand
ACCGAACCGATCAATCCCTGAACCGGCTGGTTGGTCGCACCGGCCTGCGGTATCGGGACTGTGCCGTAAGCGTCGGTTCGCACGGGGATTCCCGTTCCCTGCGGTGTATTGAGGTTCCATGGAGGACTTGCCGCGTAGGTCGAAGTGCCGTTGCTGATCGCGCCGACCTGCGGGTGGTAGGGAACCGTGTAACTGGTTTCTCCGTTTTTGCCCCCCCAGATACTCGGCAGGCAGGAACCGAGTCCGTCGGCGAGGGCTGTCCGGGAGTTCACGCAAAATAGGGGAAACGTCCAACAAAAGAAAATGCCGGCAAGCGTGGCAACTACATGGGATGAATGGGGATACAGCGACATTGTTTCGCTCCTTCACATCTTGAATTTTCGAAAGCGTACTTGTGGAAAGCCCTGCCGATTGCAGTGTTGACGAACCTTGGCGGATGATCGTGTTGACACGATTGGTACCGAAAACCATTGGAATTTCTCGAAGCCGATTTTCGAGGAGCCCGTTTTCACGCAGTGTATACTGGAAACGCGATGAAAACGGACATTTGGTCACGTTTGCTTGCCGCACTCACGCGTCCCAACCTGTTCTAAAATATCAGGTTAAGCGTTTTGTTCGAGCGGCAAGCGATTGTTCGCGGGAGCATTTTCTGGCCGTTCGAAGTGTAAACGGGCGGTTGAGTGGAAAACTCAAACGGCTTCGGTGTAATATAGGTTCTTTGAAGAGAATGTCGCGAATATTTCGACTTTTTTGTCAAGAAAAGTCGACGTGCCCGTTTCTTGCCAACGAGATTATTTATCGCCAACGGGGCATGGAATGAGAGGCGGTCGATACGGCTTCCTGCTTTATGGGAACCGGTTGATCGGCCCTAGGAAACGGATCCGTCGCGGCCAGTTTGGCGATTTTTTCTTTATCCAAATCCAGATGGAAGCCCCGTTTTGCCGATTTGCCCGTCTGGCAACCGATGCCCGCCGTCAGGCACAACAACAAGGTCAGGGAGACGATTCGCAACATGGGAGGATCCGGAAATTGTCGGTATAAATCTTGAAAAGAGAGACGTTTGTAGAAATATTTACTCGGGCCGGTCCCCGTCCAGAAATTCACCGATCGTTCGCGGCGTTCCCGGCTCTTTTTGAGGGTACTGGGAAGATCGCGCCGGCTCCTGTCTTTTTTTCCACGGCGACCACCAACTTGATGTACCGGTTCCGTAACCGTTGCCGGAATTCACCGTGCAACCGGATGTGGTCAAACCGATCAGGCAAACGAACAGCAGCAGGACGGCTTGAAGTGACCGAAATCGTTTAACAGACATGTTCTACGAGAAAAGAGGTAATACTGGAAACGCGATGAAAACGGACATTTGGCCAAATCTGCCTGCCGCACTCAACCGCTTCCAACTTTTGTTGGCATAAGCACTTACGCGGATCGTTCGAGCGGCAGGCGGCTATACGCGGGATTGTGCGCGGGAGGATTATCATGCCGTTTACGGTATATTTCGGACGGTTCCATGTCGTTTGAAGTTGACACGGAATCTCCCGCTCTCAGCATCGTCCTATAATCGTTAGAACTTGAATAAAACGCTAAAAATGACGCCGATTGTCCGATAAAAATCGTATGTTTTCGTGCCGAATTTTTCGATCGCGATTATAACCCCAACACGTCATTCATGTTATACAGGCCGGGCGATTTGCCGAGCAGGAATTTTGCCGCGGCCAAGGCGCCTAATGCGTAACAATCCCGGTTCGACGCCTTGACCGACAATTCCAGCGTTTCGCCGAACATTCCGAAAATGATTTGGTGCTCGCCGACATGATCGCCGATTCGGATGGCATGGTACCCGATCTCGCCGTGGGGACGTTCGCCGACCTTGCCTTCGCGCCCGTGCCGGGAAGTCGTCTGTCCCATGATTTCGGCGATTAATTGCCCGAATTTCAAGGCCGTTCCGCTCGGGGCGTCGACTTTGTATCGGTGATGCCGTTCGACGATCTCGACGTCCGCATCCTTGTCTTTAAGGGCTTCGGCGGCGATTTGGGCCAGTTTCATCGTCAGGATGACCGCCATGCTCATGCTCGGCGACCAGAGAATCGGCAGCGATTTCGAGGCGTTTCGCAGAATGTCCTCCTGATCCGGGGTCAAGCCTGTCGTTGCCAGCACCAGGGGAATGCGACGCTCCAGGCAACACGCGACAATCGAATCGGTCGCTTTCGCGGTGGAAAAATCGATAAGTACATCCGGCTTGCGATCGAGTTCCGCGGCGAGCGCGACCCCGATCTTGCCGATCCCGGCGATCTCGCCGATATCTTCACCGATGCGTGAATGGGCCGCCACGTCCAGTCCGGCGACAATCTCGATTTCCGGATCGTTTTTTCCCGATGCGACGACCCGTTGTCCCATCCGGCCCGCGGCCCCGGTAATTGCAATTCTAAGCATCATGAATAGTGGATGGTTAATAATGAATGATTATCGATTTGCAAATAAAACAGTTGTAAATAAAACAGCGCCCGAAGCGTAAGCGAGGGGCAAAGATAAAGCCGGTTTGCCAATACTTCTTAATTTTACTGTTCCGCTTACTCTACTGCGGCGATAATTCTTTCCAGATCGTTCGGGACGCTGACGGGACGATTGGCATACCCGGCTTCGGTAACACCGCGT
>DOMV01000295.1 GCA_003509805.1 Planctomycetaceae bacterium | reverse complement strand
TCCACCTGCTTACCTTCGGAAAGCAGGCTTCCCGAGAATCGGCTTCGGTCTAAAGACGGACGCTTACAGTCCCGGGATTTCGAGGTTTTCCTCTTCGACGACTTTGCGCAGTTTTTGCAGCGCGCGCGCCTCGATCTGGCGAACCCGTTCTTTCGTGACGCCCATTTCCGAGCCGACTTCCCGGAGCGTTTGCGAGGCTTTACTGTCGCCCAATCCGTAGCGCCGCGTGATGATCTGCTGCTCCCGTTCATCCAATTCGCCCAGCAGGCGGTCGATCTGGACTTCCCGTTCCGTCTGTTCCTTTTCCTCGATGTGGAAATCGGTCCGGCTGTCTTCTTGCATGTCGAAGAGTTCGTCCTCGACGAGGCGATACCGCAGGCGATGTTTTTTCTCGTCCGGGATCGCCCTCGCAAAGCAGCGGATCACGGCCCAGGTCGCGTACGTACTGAACTTGTTTCCCCGGGTATAATCGAATTTTTCGACCGCCCGGATCAGGGCGATGTTGCCGTCGCTGATGAGATCGAAGAAATTGATTCCCGTGCCGATGTGCCGTTTCGCGATGGAAACGACCAGGCGGAGATTGGCCGTGACGATCCGGTTCTTGGTCGCGATCGCGTCGTCGTAAAGCCGCTCGATTTTCGACATGATATGCGATTTCGGGTGTTCCGGATCGAGCGATTCCCTCAACGCGGCGGCCTCGTATTTGAGCAGGTTCATCTTGCGGAAAAGATGGGTTTCCTGCGTTCGTGTCAACAACGGGTTCAGGTAAAGCCCCTCCAGGTAAGGCGGAAGCCCCGAATCCGGGCGAACCTTGAATCCGCCGGCGGCCCGGCGTTCCGTTTTCCGGTCCGGTTCGTCGATCGCGTCGATCTCGACGAAATCGGGAAGTTCCGTGAGACCGCCTTCCATCCGGCGCGGGTATTTCGGGGCGGGATTCGTTTCGACTTCCTGCGGCACCGCCCGGCAGTACCGGGCCACCTGTTCCGGGGAAAGCGACTTGAATTCGGGAGCGGCGACATAATCGAGCGGCAGTTCGCGAATGCGCGCCGCCCGCATCTGGCCGACGACGCGATAAACGCTGCCGACGGTACGCTGGAAAACATCGGCCAAATGTTCCACCGATTCACCGAGCCGGTAACGATGGAAAATCAGGCGGCGCAGATCGTCGTTCATCGGCGTTTTACGGTTCGGAAACAAGGCGATGTCGGGATTCTGCTCGTCGAAATTTTTGAGCGTGTATCGAATCGTCTCAATGCTACGACCGGTTTTTTCCGCCAGGCGGCGCGCGATTTCGGTCGGCGTTCCCCCGGCTTTGGCGAGGCGCCGGGCCAGTCGGAGGATCGTCGTCTTTTCCTTGTCCGAAAGCTGGCTGAATTGCCCCCCGCGTTCGACCGTGCGTTGGTGCGTTTCCAGGAAACGCGTGAGCGAGGAATCGAGAAAACCGATGCGATTTTTACCGTCTATCGTGAACCGGCGTCCCACCAGCGACGTTTTGCGCCACCGGGAAATGGTCTTCGCGGTCACGCTGAACCGGAGACACAATTCCTCGATCGTCCAGACCCGTTCCCCGACCTGCGCGACATCGACGGCGGCCGAGCCGTACAGGTCTTCGATGAACCGAAGCAGGTCGCCCTTGAGCGAAGCGCCGCCGAGCGGGTCGTTCGCGTGGAATTCCGGCTTGTAGTCCGTGACGCGAAAACAGACGTCTTTGTACGGGTAGGACGCCCGGGGGTCGATTTCGTACAAAAATTCTTCCGCCCGGGCCGCCTGTTCGATTTTTTTCTCGCGGGGAGCGTACCGCACCTGCTGATTGCGCAGTTCGCGTATGACATCGTTCGCATAATCTCGATGCATGGTCACCTCCGCCGGTCACGATACGCGGGAATCCGCGCGAACTGGATCGAATCGAATGGCCCCCGACCCTCTGTTACAGGAAACTCTGGTAATCGGAGTCTACACTTTTTAGCGGGATTTTCAAGACCTTTCCGTATCGAAAAACATACAAATTCGGGAATTCGCGTATCCGCCGGACCGTGGAGGACCGTTATTGGACCGATTCCGCTTTCCTGACAAACCAGAAGACGAAAAAATCGTACAAGGCGTGGGCGATCATCACCGGCCACAACGAATCGGTCCAGAGAAAAAGCAACCCGAAGTACATCCCGATCACGAACGTCAACACGACGTATGTTTTCGTAATCGCGTGGGCAAGGGCGAAGCATGTCGCAGAAAGCAGGAGCGCCGTCCACAAAGTCGCCGAGCCGGTCAGGCCGTCGCAGGTAAGAATTCCGCCCAGGATCAGCCCGCGGAACAACAGTTCTTCGCCCATGCCGGCTGCGACGCACAGGATCGCCAACGTTCCCGGCGAATAGTCCCCGAGGAGCTCCGTGCTGAAAAAGCGGACGATCTTTCGAATCCCGGCCAGCGGTTTCCACCGGGAGGAATCGAGAGCCAGGTAGCCGAGAATGATCGGCAACGTCGCATACAGTCCGATCACGACCGACATCCCGTCCGGCTGTAGCCACTCGCGCATCGGCAAGCCGAGCAACAGGCCGAGAAAAAGGGCGACCAGGCCCATTCCGCTTTCCAAAAGCAGGCCGAAAACGAAAAAACGCCGTGACGGGAAACGGTTTTCACTCATAAACGGAACGCCGTTGAAAATTCCCCGAAGCCGAATGCGTGCCGCACAAGCGGGGCCGTGGCGGACGACCGCCTCCCGATGCTCCGCATGGTCGCCGAAGCGAGCGACTGTCCGAAGGGCCATGTCGTTTTTCGAGGGGGCGGCTTGAACGGAAAACGGGGCGGCTTCGGTATCAATGATGTCCGGGATTACTCGTTTTTTCCGATTTCGATGGAATTGAGGATACGTCCGATTCGCGTTTGCTGCCGAGCAAGTTCTTCAACGCCGGTTTGGAGCGCCGGCAAATCGGCTCCCGGTTCCACAAGCATCGTTTCGTAGCGCTGGGTCCGTTCGTAAACCCGGGCCTGCATCAACCGGATCATCTTCAATTCCGAGAGGATGTTGAGGAGCCGTTGATCCGCCGGCCCGCCGGGAGCGCCCGGTTGCTGCTGCTGTTGCCTGCGTTCGGCGTCTTTTTTGGCCAAATCGAGCGCTTCGAGCATTTCCTCCAGCGCGTCGATCACCGCCTGCTCAACCCGGAGGGTCGTTGGGCTCGCTTCGCCCCGGTTCAATCGCAGCCGTACTTCCTCCATGTCGAATCGAGCCTGGAGGAGCGATTCCCCCATCGCTTGCGCGGTCCCGTCCTCACGCAACACGATCAGGGCCGCATCCGCGTCGACGATGACGAGCGACTGGTCGGCGGCAAGCCGGCTCAACCGGATCGTCCGGGCTCGAATCGTTTCCTCCGTTTCCGCATTCGTTTCCACATTGCCCCCGCCACCCTCGTTTCCCGGAGCGAAACCGACCGCATTCTCCGTTTGGGAATGAATCGATTTTTCCGCGCGGAGCATTTTTTTGACCCGGGCATCCAGCCAGAGAAGCGTTTGCATCAACTCTTCCTCGCGAAGCTGCCGGAGAATTTTCTCCAGTTCCGCCTTCGCTTTCTGGAGTTCGGAAATCGCCTCCTCCTGCTCCTCGATCGCTTCCGCCTTCTTCGATTCGCGGAGCCGTTTCCCGGCCGCCCTCATCCGCCGCATGCCCTTCTGCATCGCCTGCTGTGTCGGGGAACGGCTTTTATCGACCTCTTCCGGATCAACCTCGTCCGGGTCGTCCGATTCCGGATCCCTGTCACTCCGGTTGTCACTCCGGTTGTCACTCCGGGGCCCGATTTCCTGCGATTCGCTCATTTTATCGGAAAGCTTGTCGGCCCGGTCGCGCACGTCCGCCTGCTCCTTCTCGATCGCTTCGAAACGATCCGATCGCTGCGTTTTTCCCCGGATCGCTTTCTCGCGGTGAATCAGTTCGTCGAGTTCCCGGATCAGCTTGGCAATCTTTTCCTTCTCGGCATCACGTCGCCCGGCCCGGTTTTCGCTCTCAAGCAATTTGAGCAATTCCGCGAGATCCCGCTCCAGCGTTTCCTGGCCGTCGATCGCCTCGGTGAGCCGGTGCTTTGCGAGGATCGCGACCAGCTCGTCGAACCGCATGTCGATCAAGCGATCCTTGCTCTCGGCCAGCACTTTTTTCAGGAGAGCCGCCCGTTTCGGATTCGTCCGGGCATTGATCTCGGCCATGCGAAGCAACACGTTTTCCAGTTGGGAATAACGTTCGGAAAGCTGCTTTTGCCGTTGCGAAAGCGGCGACTCCTGCGCCGGGAGAAAAGAACAGGAAAAAATCGCGAGCGTGAAAAGAAGGAGCTTTTTCGACATCGGAATCCCCAGGGTATACCGGAAACGCGATGAAAACGGACATTCGGGATTTACCGTCGTCTCCCGTCACTGCGCTACACTTCGTTCCGGGCTTGCATGAAACGGATCGTTCGGTTCGCGGGAGGATTTTCATGCCGTTTGCGGTATAAATTACGGCGTCGTCAGTGTATTTCCGTTCGGAAATCGGACTCGTTTTTCGTCTCGACAATCGGTCCGCCGTTCGGATCGACGCCCCTGAGCATTTCGATCCGACGCCGGGCATCGCCGAGCAGGCTGTGGCAGTGGCGCAACAGGCCGATCCCTTCTTCGTAACGGGAGAGCGATGTCTCCAGGTCGGTTTTACCGTCGTCCAATTGCCGGACGATCTCTTCGAGCCGTTCGAGCGCGCCTTCAAACGATAGTGCCGTAAACGACGATGCCGTAAACGACGGTGCTGTAAACGCGGGTACATCCATCGACGGCGACGCCGCTTCGGCGCCCGCTTTTTTCGTTTTTCCCGGCGTCCGTTCGACTGCCTTTTCGACGCTCATTCTTCCGTGACGCTTACTTTTTCCATGATGTCGCCCTGCTCGACGGAATCGACGACGTCCTGCCCTTCGAGGACGCGGCCAAAGACGGTGTGTTTGTTGTCCAACCACGGACAGGGGACATGCGTAATGAAAAACTGGGAGCCGTTGGTATCCGGACCGGCGTTGGCCATGGAAAGGATTCCCGGGCCGGAATGTTTCAGGTCCGGATGAAATTCGTCCTCGAACTGGTATCCGGGACCGCCCGTTCCGGTTCCCTTCGGACAACCGCCCTGGATCATGAAATCGGGAATCACGCGATGAAACGTCAGCCCGTCGTAAAATCCTTTGGCAACGAGCGTTTCGAAATTCTCACAGGTTTTCGGCGTTTTATCGTCGAACAATTCGATACGGATGGTTCCCTTGGCTGTTTCGATCGTTGCAACTTTCACGGATGCCCGGTCCTCTCTAAACAATGGTTATCGTACAACGCTTATCGTACAATATGGTTATCGTTGATGTTTCGTTTTTTCGCGCACGGTGCGCCCCCGTTTTTACAGGTTGACGGCATCCCCCCCGTCGATGGTTCCCAGGGCGCCCCAGACCCCGTAGGGGCTTTCTCCCGGAACGACCGCTCGGCTGTAAGGGTCGGTCAGGTCGGTCACCCCGCTGCTGGTCGTGCTGATCGTATTGGCGAAAAATCGTACGGAGCCGTCGCACAAGGCGACCATCACGCCGCCGGTATGATTGCTTGCCGCACTGAGGACCGTCGGGCGGTCCCAGGACGACCCTCCGTTGACGCCGCACGACGGCGAATTCGGGGGCAGAATCGTCTCGAAACAATGCTGGGACGAACCGGCAATGAACCACATTTGCCCCCTGATCTCGTTCGCGATGATCGCTCCGTTGTACTCCTTCCCGGTCGCCCGGGACAGGCAGTCGCGGGGATTCTCCACGACACTCACACCGTTGACCACCTTTTCCGTTTCCGTGGCGGAAATGCCGGCGCCGACCCGTTTGTCGCCCTGTTCCCCGACGATCGTTTCCGAATAGGCGATGGTGTTCGAGGTGCCGTCCAGGAGGTCGGACATGGTGCGGACGACGTAACGCCCGCCGTAAAAACCGCGGCGGTTCATCATTTTGGTCGCGTCGTTGTCGAATCGCGAGCCGAGTGTCGTATCGCCGAGCGAAACGACGTAACTGCTCGGGTAGGTCGTATTGGTACTGACCCGGGCAAGGACTCGCTGACCTCGCAGCGGCTCGGAAGGACAAGCGAACATCATCGCCGAGTTCGCGCTGTAAAGTTCCGGGACGTGCCACGGATTGGCCGTGGATGCCATGATCTCGTCGTAAAACGCCGACTGTTCCATGAACGGCAACAGGCGGATGAACGTGTTGTGCGCACTCCAAAACGGGGCGGCATGTTTGCCTTCGAGCCCGCCGCCGACCGGAAACGTCTGGTACGTGTCGTGGTGCGTATGCAAGGCGACGGCCAGTTGTTTGATCGTGTTGCCGCACGCCATCCTC
>DOMV01000154.1 GCA_003509805.1 Planctomycetaceae bacterium | reverse complement strand
TGCGGAGCCGTCCGTTCCCTGGCGCGAGAAGGTCGAACGCCTTGCCGACATTGCCGCGGCGCACGATTGCGCCCTGCGGATCGGCGTCAACTGCGGAAGCCTCGACCCGCTCCGCCGGGAGGCCGACGATCCGATGTTTCTCAGTGCGCTGGAACACGCGGAATTTCTCGACTCAATCGGTTTTACACAGTACTGCGTCTCCCTCAAAGAGTCCGATCCGGCAGCGGTTCTCGCCGTCAATCGTCGGTTTGCGCGAGAACGGCCCGGGGTTCCGCTCCACCTCGGGGTGACGGAGGCCGGGATGCCGCCCGAGGGTATCATGAAATCGCGGTCGGCCCTCGAACCGTTGCTCGCGGAAGGAATCGGCGATACGCTCCGGGTGTCGTTGACCGTCCCGAACGACCGCAAAACGGAAGAAATCGACGCCGCCCGGCTGATCCTGGAAAACGTGGAGCGCAAGACCATCCTCCGTCCGGGAGAATGGAATCCCGGCCGCTTGAACATCATCAGTTGTCCGAGTTGCGCAAGGGTCCAGAACGGGGCCTTTGTCGAACTGGCGGAAAATCTGCGTGAAGCGACTCGACCCGTTGCCGAAGCGTTGACAGCCCGACCCGATCAGCGAACGATTACGATCGCCGTGATGGGCTGCCGGGTCAACGGTCCCGGTGAAACCGACGACGCCGATCTCGGACTGTGGTGCGGTCCCCACGAGGTCAATCTCAAACGCGACGGCGTCCTGCTCGGAACCTTTTCGTACGAGGACATTCAGCCGCGTCTGCTGCGCGAATTGCATGAAATCGTACAGTTATCTGTAAAGTCGTCGAAAAACGAATGCTGAACGGTGCGGACACCGGCGGCGCACCGGCTGAACGAGTGGCCGATGCAACCGGTTTTATACTGGAAACGCGGTGAAANNAATTGGTTGTTTGGTGACGGCTGTTTGTTGCACTCACTCACCACAACGTCCGTGTAAATATCGGGTTACATGTTGCGTTCGAGCAACAAGCGCGTTCGAGCAACAAGCGATTGTGCGCGGGAACAGTTTCAGGCCGTTTGCAGTATGTACCGATGCCGGCCCCGTTTTCCGTTTTAACCGCCCGTTTTCACGGAGGGTAAACGGGCTCCTCGAAAGTCGGCTTCGGGAAATTTCAACAGCCTTCAGGACAAGCATCGGCTTTTCAGCACGGATCGGTTACTACGGAGTCTCCACGGTCTCCGCGGTTTCTTCATCGACGGCTTTTTCATCGACCGCTTTTTCAGGCGATTCTTTTTGCGCCTTTTCCAGTGCGGCTTTGAGCTTTTCCACTTCTTTCCTGAGATTGTCGACGGTACGGTCGTCGGCGTAGAATTCCTTACCCCGCGGCGGTTTGGCGTTACTGTCGGGAATTTCACGCACCCAGATATTCCGGAATTTTATCGGATTGCCGTGATCCTGGAGGCGGATCGATTCCTTTTCTCCATGTGCCGTGTAGGCCGGCGGAATATGATAGGTGGTGTCTCCCTCGATCGCGTAGTTGTTGACCACGAGGACGCCGTTCTGGACGACCGACACATAGGCGGGGCGAATCACGTCGACGACTTTGCCGTTGACGATTTTCAACTCCGGTTTGGTGAAAAACACGTCGTAGCTCTGCCATTCACCGGGTTTGCGGCAGGCGTTGACATACGGGGGACGCTGTTTGTAGATGCCTGCGCACTGGCCGTCGAAATAGGTTTGGTTGTCATAGGAATCGAGGATTTGGACCTCGTAATGATCCATCAGGAACAAACCGCTGTTGCCGCGTCCCTGGCTGCTGCCTTCGACCTTTTCCGGCGTCGCGAATTCGAGATGAAGCTGAACGCTCCCGAATTTTTGTTTCGTCCGGACATCGCCGCCTTTGACCGTCGCGACACCGTCCTTGACTTCCCAGTTGTCGTGGGACCAGGCGTCCATGTTCTTGCCGTCAAACAGGATGATCGCGTCGGACGGCGGTTGGCCGTATTCGGCACCGGGCGTGACCATTTTCGGTTCCTCCCATTGAATTCCGCTTCGCCAGTCATGCTGGGCGAAAAGCGACATGGAGGAAAAAAAAGCGGCAAACAGAAACGGGAACATCACGGCACGTTTCATCATCGCAATCTCCAAGTGGTGAACGGGGATAAATGGAAAATCTTACAGACCCGCGGATAAATGTTGATCGGTTGGTCCGGCCGTTCCGTCGCGCCGTATGGTTGACATGCCGCGCAACTTCCTTGGACGCAACGGCCTTTGAGTTGCCGTGCTTCGTCACGGCGCCGCTACGTTCAATATTTTCTTCAGGTCGGTAAAGACTTTCTCGGTAAAGGCTCTCGGCGCATTATACCCGGAGCGGCAATGTCTTTTCCAGACGCGTGCCGAAAAAACTTTCGGAACATTTTTGGCATGTTTTTTGCTGCGATTCCACAAAAGGTATTGTCAGGCGGATAATCTGCCAAGAAGATAAGGAAGGAGAATCATTCATGGCCTTTTCTCAAGACAAATTGACGACGAAAGCCCGGGAGGCGATCGCGGCAGCTCAAGGACTTGCGGTCAAAAACAACAATCCGGAGTTGACACCGCTCCATCTGCTCGATGTGCTGATCGACGAACGGGACGGCAACGTCGAACAACTCTTCAAAACGCTCGGGGTGGATCGTTCGATTCTCGACCGGATCACGGACGCCGAGATGCAACGGATTCCGCGGATTCAGGGAGGGAGCATCCCTCAACCGGGGAGTGATTTGCAGCGGGTCTTGTTTCAGGCGGCCGAGGAAGCGGAGACGATGCAGGACGCATTTCTTTCTACGGAACACCTGTTCCTGGCGCTCACCGTCGTTTCCTCCGCGGCGAAGAATTGCCTCGCACTCGTTTCGCTGGATCATGCCACGCTTTTGAAGGCGATCAAACAATTCCGGGGCAGTTCGAAGATCACCGATCCGGATCCCGAATCGAAACTCCAGGCGTTGGCGAAATACGGGATCGACCTGGTCGATCGGGCCCAAAAAGGCAGGCTGGATCCCGTGATCGGCCGGGACGAGGAAATCCGGCGCGTCATCCAGGTTCTTTCAAGGCGTACGAAAAACAATCCCGTTTTGATCGGCGAACCCGGGGTCGGCAAAACGGCAATCGCGGAAGGGCTCGCGCTCCGAATCGTCGATGGCGATGTGCCCGAAAGCCTGAAAAACAAAAGGGTTATCGGGCTTGACATGGGTTCGCTCGTCGCCGGAACCAAATTTCGCGGCGAATTCGAAGAACGCCTGAAAGCGGTGTTGCACGAAGTTCAGGATTCCGACGGCAGGATCATTCTTTTTATCGATGAAATGCATACGCTCGTCGGCGCAGGCCGGGCGGAAGGGGGAAGCGACGCGGCGAACCTGTTGAAACCGGCCCTGGCCCGGGGTGAATTGCGCTGCATCGGGGCGACCACGTTGGATGAATACCGGAAATACGTCGAGAAAGATGCCGCGCTCGAACGGCGTTTCCAGCCGGTTGTTATCGGTGAACCGACGGTTGAAAATACGATCGCCATCCTGCGCGGTCTCAAATCGCGTTATGAAACGCACCACAAGGGTGTCAAGATCAAGGATTCGGCGATTGTCGCGGCGGCGGAAATGTCTCACCGTTATATTGCCGACCGTTTTTTGCCTGACAAGGCGATTGATCTGATGGACGAGGCAATGAGCCGGCTTGCCATGGAGTTGGAAAGCGTCCCGGCGGAAATCGACCAGGTGCAACGTCGTCTCGTCCAATTGGAATTGACGGCCCGGCAACTTGCTGACGAAACGGAACCACATGCCAAAGAACGCCTTGCAGAAATTGAAAAAGAGGCCGCGACGCGCAGGAAGGAGCTCTACGAACTCCGTGAGCAGTGGGAGAAAGAAAAATCCGGCCTCGGTAATGTTCACGACATTCGTGAACAACTTGCCGCCGTCGAATTCGAGTTCAAAACGCTCCAGAGCAAGATCAACGAAGAACAGTCGCGCGGCCGGTTGGTTCCCGAGACGCAATACCAGAAGTTGTTCGAAATCGACACGAAACGCAAAACCCTCGTTGCCGATTTGGAAAAAATGGAGGAAGAAGTTGCCGAGCAGGAGAAAAAAACGAACAAAAGCGGAAAAAGCAACGTTGATTACGGTGTTGATCGCAGCGTTGACCGCAGCGTTGACCGCAAGGGTGATCAAAATGGCCATCATGAAGGGGATACGCCTTCGAAACCGGCCAAAAAGCTGCTGCGCCAAGTGGTCGGGCCGGAGGAAATCGCGGAAGTCGTCAGTAATTGGACCGGGATTCCAGTACAGCGGATGATGGAGACGGAACGGGCCAAGCTGCTTGTTCTTGAGGAACGCCTGCACCAGCGGCTGATCGGCCAAAACGAGGCGGTCAACGCCGTGTCCCACGCGGTGCGCCGCAGCCGGAGCGGTTTGCAGGACCCAAACCGGCCCATCGGTTCGTTCCTCTTCCTCGGACCGACGGGCGTCGGGAAAACGGAGTTGTGCAAAGCGCTTGCCGAGGCGATGTTCGACGATGAGAATGCGATGATCCGGCTCGACATGAGCGAATTCATGGAGAAGCACACGGTCAGCCGTTTGATCGGCGCGCCCCCGGGTTATATCGGATACGAAGAAGGCGGCATGTTGACCGAAGCGGTTCGCCGCCGTCCGTATTCCGTGATTTTGCTCGACGAGATGGAAAAAGCGCATCGGGATGTGTTCAACATCCTGCTCCAGGTTCTCGACGACGGCCGCCTGAGCGACAACCAGGGCCATACGGTCGATTTCACGAATACGATCGTCGTGATGACCTCGAACATCGGGAGCCAGGTGATCCAGGAAATCACCCGTACAAACGGGACCGGGGAAGAAATGGAAGAGGCGGTTCGCGATCTGCTTCATGCCGTGTTTTTACCGGAATTTCTCAACCGGATCGATGAAACGATCCTTTTCCATCCGCTCACCGAAAAGGAAATCGGCAAAATTGTGCGTTTGCAACAAAAACGGTTGGAATCGCAACTGGAAGCGCTCGGGATCCACCTTGACATCACGGAAGCGGCGACCGGGGAAATCGCGGCGCGGGGGTACGATCCGCTCTTCGGGGCGAGGCCGCTCAAGCGGGTTATCCAGCAGCAAATCCAGAATCCACTTGCCGTCGAGCTGCTCAAAACGGATCGACATTCCGCCCAGGGCACCGGCGTAAAGCGAACGATTCGTATCGATTACGATGGCGTCGACTTTACGTTCGATGATGTGTAAACGTCGCGGGCTCGCCAAGTCACGCAGATACGCCAAATCTCCGATTTTTCCTGGAGCGATCCTTTTTCGACCGGAGCCTCACGGTTCCGGTCTTTTTCATTTTATGAGGATTCCGGCTTGATCTTTCGTGGCTTTTTTCGTATAGTGCCTTTTCGTATAGTAATTTGGTAATCATACGCTTACGCGCCGTCGGCAGTTGGGTTTTGGGCCAATCCGTCCGTCGATACTGCGAACGGCACGACAATCCTTCCGCGAACAATCGCCCGCCGCCCGAACGATCCGTTTAAGCACTTGGCTAAAAGACGTTCAAGGCGAGTGAGTGCGGCAGGCAGACTTGACCGAATGTCCGTTTTCACCGCGTTTCCAGTATACTTTTCGAGAAAAACCGGTCCCCCGCTCATTCGCAGGTATCACCAATGCTCGAATTCCTTAAATCGCTTCCGCCGCATACTTACGTGGTTCTTGCGTTGGTCGTTTTTTCCGTCACCCTGTTGACGCGGAGCCGGAAATACTTCCAAAAGAAGACCCAAAGCCTTCCTCTCACACCGGAGCAGGCGGCGGGAATCGTCGTCAAGCCCGGCGAACGCCCGAGAGTATTGACCGTCCATACCCCGGGACATGGAATCGCCCAAACGGTCGTTAAAACGGCTTCGCACAACACGATGTTCACGGGTTCTTCGCTGCCTCCCGAGTTCGCGAAATGGGAAATCGAAATCCATGAACTCGGCCGACAAACGGTCGCCCGGATCAATACGAAACTTGCCGCCATGCAAGCCTTGGTCACGGAAGCCAATCGTGTCAGCCGACAGGTCGAAACGATGATCGAACACCTGGAGGAACTGTTGAACGCCCGGAACGGAGCCGCCGCGGCGACGCCCCGGTCCGCAGTACCCCGATCCGTAACGGTCGGTGAAATGGTCGATGCAACGGTCGATGCAACGGTCGATGAAACGGTTGATGAAACGGTTGCCCATCAAAAAAACGCCCCGGATATTCCGGAACATGCCGCTTTCCCGAACGGCAGCTCGATCATGCCTGCCGGCGTTTTGGAGGAACGGACGCTGGAACCGTTGGACAATCTCCTGAAGGAATTCGAACATGAAAGAACACGTTTTGAATCGGAATTGTCCGAAATGTCGGAAGCGTCAGGAGTGTCGGAAATAGCACGTATGCAGGGCGAATCCGTCCTTTCTCCCGAGAATGCACAGAATACGCAAAATGCGCACAGTTCGCCGGGTTCTTCGAACAGGAAGCACGTCGATTATTCCCGGTCGGCAAAAATCCTGGAACCGCATTCCCCTGCTTCGACCCGCCTGTTGTCACCGCCCCCGCATGTCGAGTCGGCGATGCCCCTACCCGAATTCCCGGCGTCCGCATTCCCGGCGCCCGAGTTCTCAGTGCCTGACAAAAAGGCGGACGGCATCGGTGACCTGCATTCCCGACATTCCGAATCGAATGACTCCAAGGGCATCGAGTCCCGATTGACGCGTCGTCCGATTGCGGATTCGGCAGCGACCTTACCGTTGCCGATGCAGCAACCGGTACGACACCAGGTTCCGTCTTCCCGGCAAGTCGAAGGACCGTCCTTGCTCCATTTTCCTTCCGGCTCCGCAAAACCGGAAAAAAGAATTGGTAACGAAAAAATGCGGGACACCCCGGCTGTTTCTTTTTCCAACGGTTCCTCCCTCTCTCCGAAGGCGAATTTGCCGAACGACGATGCGCCGCCCCAATTCGCTTCCTTGTTCGCACAAGGCACGCGAACGCCGAGCATCGTGGCCGGCCCGAAATCTTCCGCGACCTCTTCCGGCACGACGGCCCCTGAGTCAGGGACATCGCCCCGGCGATTCGATTTGCAGCAGCAGGTTCTCATGCTGACCGATTACGGCTATTCCCCCAAGGAAATCGCGGCCCAGCTTAATCGTACGCCGGGTGAAATCGAACTGATCGTCAACCTGCGACAACAAACCTGAGCGCGGAAACGGGAGAGCATAACGGCGTGCAAACGTGGTTCGCGAAATGTCCTTTCCTTTCACGATCAACCTCAACCAGTATAACGGTCCGCTGGATCTTCTTTACCACCTGGTGAAGAAGGACGAGTTGGATATTTTGCATATCCCGATCGCGACCGTGCTGGAACAATACCTCGACCATATCGCGGTGCTGGAATGGATCGACGTGAACGCGGCCGGGGATTTTCTCGGTTTGGCCAGTACGCTCGTGGAAATCAAATCCTTTGAGATGCTTCCCGGCGAGGAGGTGATCGAAACGGAGCTGGAAGATCCCCGGAAGGAGCTGGTCGAGCAACTCCTGGCCTACAAACGGTTCAGCGATTCGGCGACGGACCTGGAACGGCGCGGTCGGCTTTGGCAACAGCGTTATCCCCGTTTGGCGAACGACCTTCCGCCGAGGCCGAAAAATCTCGCGGAGGAACCGATCCGGGAAGTGGAACTCTGGGATCTCGTCAGCGCGTTCGGCCGGATCATGCGGGAAAGTTCGCCCCAATCCATGCACCAGGTCGTTTACGACGACACCCCGATTGCCGTACACATGAAACGCATCTACAATAGATTGAAGGCCGAGGAACGGCTTTCTTTCCGGCAATTGTTCGAACCCGGTGAACATAAATCGAAATTGATCGGTCTTTTTCTCGCCGGTTTGGAATTGGTTCGTCACGAACATGCCGAAATCCGGCAGGATTCGCTTTTCGGTGAAATCGAATTGCGGTATCGCCAGGGCGGCAAATCGCTCGATTTCGTCAACCTGAAAACAGAGCCCGCGGGTACCGAAAACGGCGTTTCCACGTGAAAAACAAGGGCTGTGCGAATCAAGGGTTGTGAGAATCAAGGGCGGCGAGAATCATGGACAAGGACATTTTTTCAACCTTTTCCGACGGAGAAGATTCAGGTTCATCGGAACAGGCTCGCGCTCGACCGCCGAAAACGACGTCCTGGAAGGACCGGCAGTCGGATGGCGCTCACGGCAGTACTTCTGCCGGCGCGCCCGGTTCCGGCGGCGACATTTTTTCAACCTTCTCGGAAGAAGCGATACCGGAAAACGAAACGGAATCTCTCGGCCTGCTGCCCGGCGACCGGCTTGGCGGGTCGTTCGAGTTGCAGGAAGTCCTCGGGCGCGGCGCGATGGGCGAGGTTTGGCTTGCCCTCGAACTGCTCCCCTCGGGCGAGTTCGTGCGCAATGTCGTTGTGAAAATCGTTCCCAAAAATATCCGCAATGTCGAGTCGGAAATCGAACGGGTTCGCACCACGTTCAGGACCATTCAGACGCTGTCGCATCAGCATATTTGCCCTGTTTACTACCTGGGAGAAGACAATCGTTTCGGCTATTTTCTCGTGATGAGACACCTTGTCGGGAAAAATCTTTCCGAGTTCACGTCTCAATATCGAAAGCGCAACAAAAAGCAGCCGGCGCCGAACGACGTGCTGGCGTGCCTGAAGCAAATCGCCTCGGCCCTGGATTATGCGCACGGCAAAGGCGTGATGCACCGCGATGTCAAGCCGCAGAACATTTTTCTCTCAGACACGGATGGAGCCCAGTTGATCGACTTCGGTTTGGCGGAAACCATTCGCGGCGAAGAGAACGTCGAAACGTCGAAAGCGGGCACGATAGCGTACATGGCGCCCGAGCAGCTACGGGGCGAAAAACTCGACGGTCGATCCGACCAATATGCTTTTGCCGCGGTCGTTTATGAACTCTTGACCGGCCAGCCGCCGTTCATGGCAAGCAGTTACGATATTCTTTTGGACCGCATCCTGAACGATCCGGTTGTGCCGATCCGTGACATGGACGTCGCGGTGAACGCCGCGCTGCGGAGAGCTTTGGCGAAAAACGCCGCCGAACGATTTGAAACATGTGTGAAATTTGTTTCCGCCCTGGCAGCGGCGGAAACGCAAACAATGGAATCCGCCTCGAAAACGACGCCGGACGACAAGGCGCCGCCGCCCGCCCCCGGGGTGGAATCGCTGATGAAACGCGGACGCCTGTTCCTGGAGGATGAGGATTGGTTTCAGGCGAACCGGTATTTTGATCGCGTGCTGGACATTGACGCGGAATATGCGCCGGCGTATATCGGCAAGTTGTGCGCTACGCTGAAAACCCGGAATGAGAAACTGCTTGCCCGTTGCCGGGAACCTCTTTCGGAAAACGCCGATTTCAAAAAAGCCGTCCGGTTCGCCGACGAGGAATACAAGGCGGAAATCGAAAGGGTTGACGAGACGGTCAGGGAGCGTTTACGGGAAGAGCGCGCGCGGCGGGAACGGGAAGCGGCTGAAAAGCGTCAAGAGAAAGAGAGGCAAGCGGAACAAGATCGCCAAACCGGGTACAAACGATTATGCGAGGATGCGAAAACGGCCGCGACGGAAGAAGATTGGGCGTCGCTTGCCGCCGGGTTTCGGGGCATGAACGGCTACAGGAACTCGTCGAAGTTGGCGGAGCAATGCGAAGAACGAGCCCGACAAAAGAAATACGAACGCATGTGTAACGCCGTGAAAACGGCTGTGACGGACGAGGATTGGGCCATGCTCGGCGGGCAATTCCGAGACATGGACGGCTACCGAAACTCGTCGGAGTTGGCGGAGCAGTGCGAGGTCTGGGCATTGTCATTGGGGGAGGAAAAGCGAATTCGAAATGAAGAAGAAACCCGACGCCGGAGAACAAACCGTACATGTCTGCTGGTCGCGGAATGGTTATTCCTGTTATCCGGTCCCTTGCTCTGCCTGTTGGGTTCCGGAATGATTCTGGCAGACTCCACGGTACGAGAATCCCCGACATTATGGTTCGCTCCTTTTTTGATTGCCGCTTCGGTGGCGGGAGCGGCACTGCTGGCGATGATAAAAGCTCGAAATAACAGGGATATAACAGGAATAGGCAAAGGATGCGTGATCGTGATGGCCGGGTTGGTCCTCTTTGGCACCCTGTGCAGCGGCGCCGGTTTTGTTTTGTTTATCGTTTCATTACCCGGCCTCGGGATTGGCTATGTCGTAGAAAAAATGAGATGCAAACATTATTGGTGACCTTGTCCGCATTAAAAACCGGGGTCTTGGGCACGATTCGCAATCGACGGCGTCGTTCATGGCTGCTCGGCTTTGCGATCCTGTTTTCAGCGGCGATTGCGACGGTGTTCGCGACGGCGGCGGCGTTCGTGCTCCCGTCGGTCCTGGCGACTTGCGGCCCGATTCGACCGGATCAGGCCGCCCGGGGCCAATTGATCCGTTGGCTGACCTGGCGGGATTTGTCATGCGAATCTCCCGAAGTGATCGCCTGTTTCGTCGACCGTTGCGAACGGGAATTCGGCCGTTCTTCGGGCAAACGAATCGAATTCTCTTTTTCCGACCATGAGAAAAAAGTGCTTGCCCGGTATTCGAACGGGAAAACACCTCCGCTGTTCGCAAAGAACGTCGAAACGCTTTTGAAAAACCTGCTGCTCCGCACGAGTCGGCGGTTTTGCGAGTCGGAAAAGGAAGAACGGCGGCGTCTCGTCCGGGAATGTCTCGCCGACCTTCAGTGGTGGGAAACCGTCCATGCGGATTTTCTCCGGGCCACGGATCAGCGAATGCCGACGCCGATGGAACGCATGGAGAATTTCAAGCAAACGCTCGACCGGTTCCGGCAGGAGGAAGGCGAGGAAACCGGTCGCCGGTTGACTTTGTTTCTACGCGCACTGGTCGCCGGATATGTCGCCCGGGAAATCAATTCCGCCGCCTCCGGTTTCGCGGGGGCCTTGGGAACGTTCGGCGTGATTCCGGATGAAAAAACGGACATGAATTCCGGGGAGTATCGCTCTCCGCGAAACAATTGAGCCTTGGCTTCGGGATCAACCTTCGCGGTTATTGATCTTCAGATAAAAAACGAAACGAGGGCGCACCGGACTTTTGTAAAAAGTCCCGGTAAGCCCGGACCTTCAGGCAGCAACACGGTCGCCTCATGTTCGATTTTCAGCCTGAAGACCGATACGATTTTCCGCCCAAAAGACGTTCGAACGGTCGTTTCATCCGCGCAAACCACGGCTCCTGTTCCGGAAAGATCGGCGACACGAGAATCGTCGTCAGCCCGGCCAGGCGACCGGCGAGAATGTCGGCAAAAATCTGGTCCCCGACCATCGCGGTATGTTCCGGGATGAAATTCATCATCCGGACGGCGCGGCGCACGCCGTAGGGCAACGGTTTCATCGCCGGAGCGACGTACGGCAGCGCAAGCGCCGCGGCAAACGGTCCGATCCGTTGTGAACGACCGTTCGAAACCAGGCAAAGGCCGATCCCGCTTTCGCGAACATGCCGCAACCATTCGGCGACCTTGTCGAGCGGTTCCCGAGAGCGGTACGGTTTAAGCGTCGCATCGACATCCAGGAGCAACGAGGTGATCCCGATTTCCGCGAGGCGGTCCGGCGTCAATTCGACGACACTGTCGATTCGAAGGTGTGGAGTGAGCAGGTTTGGTGTGAATATTCGAAACATCGCATCCCGTGGAAAACAGGTGATCGTACCGCAACCGCCCGCTTACTCCTCGGAGAATCACGCGGCCGTCGGCGGGCGTATCGGGCATTATACTGAAAACCATTGAAATTTCCCGAAACCGACGATTCGGGAGCCTGCCCACCGGAAACAACACTGCCCGGAGTGTAAACAGGCGGTTAAGCGGGCTGTGTTTACCAACGACTCAACCGGCTTCGGTATATCACTCTTCCGGCGGCTTGTACAATTCAGTTGTCCGGAACCCGGTGCCGGACAGTGGGCGGCAGCAGGTCGATCACGCTGATTTCCGGGCGGCAGAAGAGTCGTATCCGGGGCGCCCAGCCGCGCTCCATGCCGCTCCCGCGCGAAACGAGCAGCCATTTGTCGTCGGCTTCCGTACCGATCGGGTGGAAACCGCTCAGCCAGTCATGCGGGAGTTGCATTTCCCGGTTGCGTCGCGGGTAATACAGGACGCCGTATCCGGGAAGAACGATCTGGCCGCCGTGCGTGTGTCCGGCCAGGAGTAAGTCGGGGGCTTCCTTCAAACGTCGCGATTCCACCATCGCAAAAGTCGGGGCATGTCCGAGCATGATGTGGAAGTTGCCCGTCCGGGGAAAATCGCCCGTATAGCCGCCGAACGAATGTTCCATGGAAAGGAGCGTCAAATCGACGGGGCCTCGCATTCTTCCACCAGGGTCGCCGGGCTCGCCGAGATTTTCGATCGTCTTGCTGTAACGGAAAATGTGAACTTCGGAGCCGGTGAACAGGGAACGGATGGTTTCTTCGTCATAGAGCGGGTCGAGGTTGCCGCCGACCGCGTAAACACCACAAGGGGCCGTGAGCGGAACACGTTGAAAAAGTTCGCGAAACCGCTCTTCGAGCCGTGTCATCGCCGACGGCGGGACGCCTTCCCAAAGTTGCAGATAATCCCCGCCGAGCAGGATCAGGTCCGGCTGTTGCTGCATGACCGCCCGAAAAACATCTTCCTCGTAGCGTCCGATATGATCCGTTTGAATATCGGCAAGGAAAACGATCCGCATCGGTGCGCGGATTTTCGGCGAACGGATCGTATAGTGTTCGAGTTCCAGGGCGTACGGTTCATAAACGAGCGCATCAAAACCGAGCAGAAGGAGCGATGCGCCCGAGAACAACGGTATGCAGGCCAGGAATTTGCGACTCCGATAAAACAGGATTCCCGAGGCGACCGTCAAAAAAACCCCTCCGTGCCAGAGCACCCCCTCGGCAAGACATTGGCCCGCATTCGCTTTGAACAACCAGGCGAAAAGAACGACTGCGACCAATCCGAGAAAACCGACGAGCGAGAGCCCGGCAACGCTCCAAGGGGCCGATCGTTCATGGGGCCAAAAGCCGAAAACGAGCACCAGGCAGATGTCCGCTGCGAACATCATGACGTTGAAGGGAATCGTATCCATCGATATGCGGCGGTTGTTGATCTATCAGCGCGAAAAAATGATACCATCCGAGGACGTAACGGCGTGCAGTGACCCGGATTGACGTGTTTTCCGGTCACGGCGATACGCTTTGTTCCCGGCATGAACGGGGCTTCAAACTACTTTGGGATTTGAAATGCGGGCAATCCTCGCAGTTCTTTCGTTTCAATTTTTTCCAGCTTTGGGTTGAACTCCTTGATTCGAGATGATATTCGCTCACTTACATAAAAACCATAATCGAGCATGATCGCCATGTACTGTTCGCCGGCTTTATGAGGGGTGAATCCTTCATGAATGATATGGAGCAGACGCAAATCAACAAGACGCATGATACCGGGTTGACTTTCTTCTTTTCGCACCAAAAACGCATTTTTCTCGTTTTGAAAACAAAAGTTTCTGATCTTTTCAATAAGGGCGTTTAATTCTTCAAACGATCCGCTTGTATCATTTTCCATATCCTTTTGTTTTGATGATCTCAGGCTTAAAGCGGCTGAATTAATATCGGATACGGTCACCGTTTCTTTCGATTGACCCAAAGCCTGCGAAAATACACTCAATGCGTCACGAGGGACCCCTGCCGTTGTCCAGACAAGGCGGTTGAGAACATTCGCGCTCCCGCAGAGACTCTTTGCCGAGACAATTCCACAATAACGAGCAAGGGAATCCAGGATGGAAATAATGTGTTGACTTGTTTTGTCGGGTATTGTAAGGTTACGATCCAACGAAATACGTTGGATGTCGTGTCCCAGTTGCATTCCTTCTCTTGTGTTTGCATCATACGTCGTCGTGAAGGTTTCAATGGCAGAAATTTTGATATTGATCCGGCTGCCTCTGATGATGCTGTAAATCGCATCCAGCAACAGTGGCTGAAGACGTTTTTCAACTACATGAAAATCGTCTAAAAAAATAAAACTACCGTTAAGGCGAGGGATCAGGCAATTTTTGATCGAAGGTAGTTGTCGCCTGATTGCATCCAATGAAATATCAGGAAGTTTTAAGGTCTTTAGTATTTCAGAATGTCTCCCTTCAAGATGGACGGAAGATTGCTCCAGTATTTCACAAAGAACATCTGCAATAACCGCATCGTCTTCTCTTTGTGAATATGTCTGCATATCCACCCAAACAGAAACGCGGTTTTCCATTTCAATGGTGTGCAATGCGTATAGAAGCAATGTTGACTTTCCCGATCCTCTGCGTCCGTACACGATGTGGTTTGAAGATGCAGAAATCTGTTCTTCCGCCCCTGATGCCGTTTTTATGTACCACGAAAAAAAGTCTTTTTCAAACGTATAGCGATTCGCGATCAGGCTTTCCGACAAAGTGCGGAGAAACAGTTTTTTTTCCGCATCGGATTTGTTTTCGCTTTCCTTGCCTTTTAGGATAACGACTTGCATCGTGTCTTCCAATTCCGATTGACGTGCCTTTTTTATATCGTTTAAGGCTTCATAATAACGTTCGGTCGGGTACGCGACATAAAAAACCAGCGTTGGAATCCCCATTCCCCCCGGCTTGAGTTCCGTGGCGACACCGGTCAACCCGGTTTTCTTCTCAAATTCACGTATTATCTGTTTCGCAATTTCTGCAACACTCTGCTCAACTGCATTCATCTTTCACATCTCCGTTAAAGTATGATATTTCCTTTTGTTTTCAGATAGTCCCGCGAGTCTTGTATGAATTCTTCAACAAGCGTAACTGTATCATCGATACCGATGAACAAATCCTGTTCCGATGCAACATGATCGTAGTCACACTTGTTCCTGTCGTCACGCAATATCGGCAGATCGTTTTGGTATTTCGCCAGATTCGGAAAATCATTTGGCAAGTTTCCCACCTTTTTATGGTCCTCGGAGTCGGTGGAATAAACTCCGTCATAATGTAATCTTATCGATCTTGCAACGTTATACGCGGCATAATACAGACGCGATTTTTTATGCCTCCAGTCACTGGAATCCGTGCCTTCGGCGAAGTGGTAATGATCGAGTCCAAGATTGAACAACGCAGTAACATTCTACGCCGTTAAGTGTTT
>DOMV01000294.1 GCA_003509805.1 Planctomycetaceae bacterium | reverse complement strand
ACTGGGAAACGGACAACTGATCGTATCCGGTGACGGCGAAAGAATGGACGATGGACAGTTGACAAGCGGACAATTGCCAAGTGACAACGAGAGAGGAGCAAAGGGACGCAATCCATCGAACAGCAAGGGGGTCGCGAAAACGACAAACGCGGCGAAACGGGGCAAGGCGTCCCAGGGTTCCCCGTTGTCGATTGATCGTGGTCCCTTGTCCCTTGAAAAAGATTTGTCCTTTTCGGCTCATTACGCCTGCACGTCGTGCAACATCAACTTCGAGCCGCCGACGCCGCAGATGTTCAGCTTCAACAGCCCGCAGGGGATGTGCCCGAAATGCGACGGCCTGGGCAACATCCACAGTTTCGATCCGGCCCTGTTGATTCCCGATCCGCAGAAATCGTTCCAACAGGGTTGCATCGAGCCGATCGGCAAATGGAGGGACCTGGGCCGTTGGCGCCGCCACATTTTCGCCGGAGTCGCCGAGACGCTGGAACGTCTGCACGGCCTGCCTCCGCAAACGGTTTTGGAAACGGCGTGGATCGAATTACCGGAAACGATCCGGCACGACCTGCTCTGGGGAACCGGCGACCGGCACATCACGTTTACGTGGCGCAGCGGGCCGAGCGGGCATAAATGGGGCGGCAAATACGAAGGGATCATCCCGAAAATGCTCCAGCAACATCGTGAGACGAAAAGCCGGATGCAGCTTGCCGCGATGGAAAAGTACATGAACGTGATTCCGTGCGGATTCTGCGGCGGTGAGCGATTGAACGAACAGGCCCGCTCGTTCAGGCTGGAAACCGTCGCGCAGTCGAAGGATTCCCGTTTCGCCGCCGATTCGCAATTTTCGCTGCCCCGGCTTTGCGCGTTGCCGATCACCGATTTGAAAGAGTTTTTCACGGAGCTGCGCCTTTCGGAATCCGGTCGGATGATCGCGTCCGAAGCGCTCAAGGAAATCCGGAACCGGCTCGACTTTCTCGCCAACGTGGGCCTCGATTACCTTTCGCTCGACCGGACGGCCCCGACGCTCAGCGGCGGCGAAATGCAGCGCATCCGGCTCGCGAGTCAAATCGGGTCCGGCCTCGTCGGCGTCCTCTACATTCTCGACGAACCGTCGATCGGGCTGCATCCGCGCGACAACGACCGGCTGCTCGAAACGCTCAAACGCTTGCGGGACCAGGGCAACACGGTCCTCGTCGTCGAACACGACGAAGACACGATGCGTGCCGCGGACCTGATCGTCGATTTCGGGCCCGGTCCGGGCGTCCACGGCGGGGAAATCGTTGCCCGGGGGACGCCGGAAGAAATGCACGGAAGTGGGCAGGCAAAAGAGAAAAGGGAAAAAGCCGGAAGGGGGAGGAAGAATGCGAAATCCGAGACGGTCGATCAGCGTCTTTCTTCTTCACGGACACCGTTTCCCTCCTCCCTGACGGCGAAATACCTGCGGGGCGAGGAGCGGATCGATGTTCCGGCCAAACGCCGCCCGATCGATCCGAAACGCCGGCTCTGGATTCGCGGGGCCTCGCACAACAACCTCAAGGGAATCGACGTCGCCATTCCGCTGGGAACCTTCGTTTGCGTCACCGGTGTCAGCGGGAGCGGCAAAAGTTCGCTCGTCAACGACATTTTGGTCGAAGCCCTCAACCGCGACCTGAACGGCGGACTGGGAACGCCTGGAACCTTCGAGACAATCGACGGGCTCGACCTGCTCGATAAACTGATTTCGATCGACCAGTCGCCGATCGGCCGGACACCGCGGTCGAATCCGGCGACCTATATTAAATTATTCGACGAAATCCGCAAGCTCTACAGCGAACTGCCCGAGGCGAGGGCCAAGGGGTACGGGCCGGGCCGGTTCAGTTTCAACGTCGCCGGGGGACGTTGCGAAGCTTGCGAGGGGAACGGGGCCATCCGGCTCGAAATGGACTTCCTGGCCGACATCTGGGTCGCCTGCACCGCCTGCCAGGGACGCCGTTTCAACCATGAAACCCTTTCCGTCCGCTTCAAGGGAAAATCGATCGAGCAGGTCCTCAACATGGACGTCGAGGAAGCGCTCGAACACTTTACGAACATCCCGAAAATCAAGCACAAACTGCAAACGCTCGCCGACGTCGGGCTCGGTTACATGAAGCTCGGCCAATCTTCGCCGACGCTTTCCGGCGGCGAAGCGCAGCGGATCAAATTGGCGCGGGAACTGGTCAAGCGCAGCACCGGCAAAACCCTTTACCTGCTCGACGAACCGACGACCGGCCTGCATTTCGCCGACATCAAGATGCTCCTCAAAGTGCTCCATGATTTCGTCGAAGCGGGCAACACCGTGTTGGTCGTCGAACATAATCTGGACGTCGTCAAAACCGCCGACTGGATCATCGATCTCGGGCCGGAAGGCGGGGAAGCCGGCGGCCGGATCATCGCCGAAGGGACGCCCGAGACCGTCGCGGCCGATTGCGATTCCCATACCGGCGTCGCGTTGAAAAGAATCTTGAACCCGGTATCCTCGCGCGGCGTGAAACCGTTCCCGACAGCGGGGCCGTTCCCGACAGCGGGGCCGGTTGCGGCGACCATTGCGGGAATGCGCGAACAGTCGACATCGTTTTCGCCGTCACAAACGCCGTCACAAACGCGAAACCTGACCGTCAGGCATGCGGAGCAGCATAATTTGAAATCCGTTTCGGTCGATATTCCCCGGGAACGGCTGACGGTGTGTTGCGGTCCGAGCGGGAGCGGAAAAACCTCGCTCGCGATGGACACGATTTACGCCGAAGGCCGGCGGCGCTACGTCGAGAGTCTCAGTTCCTATGCCCGCCAGTTCGTGGGCCAGATGCGGAAACCGAAGGTTGAACAGATCGAGGGTCTTTCGCCGGCGATTGCGATCGAACAGAAAGCGGCGTCGCATTCGCCGCGGAGCACGGTCGGGACGGTCACGGAAATCCACGATTATCTCCGCATTCTTTTCGCAAGGCTCGGAACGCCGTATTGTCCGAATTGCGACATTCCCGTCGGGACGCAAACGCTGGATGAAATCATCGCGAAAGTCTGGCAATACGAGCCGGATAAACGGTTGTTGATCGCCGCCCCGATGAGCGTCGAGGTCGGCCAATCCTACGAGGAACTCTGGAACCGCCTCCGCAACCAGGGATTTGCGCGAGCCCGGATCGACGGAATCGTCTACCGGCTTGAGGAACGGATGCCGGAGATCGACCGGCGTCGCAGACACTTGGTCGAATTGGTCGTCGACCGCGTCACCCTTTCCGACGGCGGCGTCCGAGCCCGGCTTGCCGACAGCATCGAAACGGCGCTCGAATTCGGCGAAGGGATCGTCCATGTGATCGAAGTCGACCGGGAAAAGCCGGAAGAGCAATGGAAAACGACCCGGCATAGCCGTCATTTGGCCTGCGATCGTTGCGGTCGGAGTTTCGAACCGCTTTCCCCGCATCATTTTTCGTTCAACTCGCCGCTCGGCTGGTGTCCGCATTGCGAAGGGCTCGGCGTGCAGACGGGGGCGAATCCGTCCTTGTTCCTGCACGATCCGAAACTGACGCTTGCCCAGGGCGCCCTTTCCCTTTGGCCCGGCGTCCGGGGACGTTTGTTTCCCAAAATGCTGGACGCATTTTCGAAGGAAACCGGAATTCCGATCGACGTGCCGTTCGAACAACTCGACGCCCGGTTTCGCCGGACACTTTTTCACGGAACCGGCGACACCTGGTTCGGCGTTTCGTCCGACGGGAAGTCGTCCGGTGTTCCCGCCTTCAAATTTCAGTACAAAGGTCTTTACCCGGCGATGGAGGAGGCGACGCGGNNTACAAAGGTCTTTACCCGGCGATTGAAGAAGCGGGCAAACTCGTTTCCCTGTTCCGGACGCGGTTCGAGCATTACGTCGACGAAGTCGAGTGCGGCGTTTGTCTCGGGAGCCGGTTGCGGGACGACGCCTCGGCGGTCCGGTTCATCGGGAGAACGATGGACCAGATTTGCCGACAGCCGCTCTCGGGGCTTCTCGCGTTGTTCGACGATTGGAAACCGAGTGAAACCGAGAAAAAAATCGCGGGCGATCTTCTCGACGAAGTGTGCAACCGACTGCGTTTCCTGATCGAAGTCGGGCTCGATTACCTGACGTTGTCGCGGTCCGCCCCGACGCTCAGCGGCGGCGA
>DOMV01000016.1 GCA_003509805.1 Planctomycetaceae bacterium | reverse complement strand
CGGATACGGGTCGGACGCTGTACCTGCTCGACGAGCCGACGACGGGACTTCATTTCGAGGATCTTTCCAAGTTGCTCGACGTTCTCAACCGGCTGGTCGATCTCGGAAACACGGTCGTCGTGATCGAGCATAATCTCGACGTGATCAAATCGGCCGACTGGATCGTCGATCTCGGCCCCGAGGCGGGGTTGGAAGGCGGGCATCTCGTGTTTGCCGGGACGCCCGAAGATTTGGTCGCAGTAAAAGCTAACGTAGGAAAGGGAAAAGGGAAGAAATCATCCGGGAAAACAGTCGTTTCCGAAGACAACGGGTATATTTCGCACACGGCTGTGGCCCTTGCTCCGGTACTCGTTGCCGGACCGTTCGGGGAACGGAAGAAATACGACCCGAAGGAACAGGACATTCCTCGGGAAGGGGACGTGTCGATCAACGAAGTCGGCGCCGCAACCCGGATGCCGTGGGAACTCGACGGCCCCCGTTGGCATACGAAGGACCGGGTCGGACGGACGGGCCATCCCTGCCGTTGGGACGGTCGCATCCTTGCCGACGTCGTCGCAAAAATCCAGGAGTACGACTGTTTCGCGGCGACGGATTGGAACAACCGGAGCGTCGTCGAAATTCGCGGGGAAAAGAAATCGCTCGGCTGGTTTTTCCATGCCATTACCGGCGAGGAATGGTTGCTGAAGATGAAATTCCGCACGGCGAAAAACACATTCCGCCGCGACCTGCTTGTCGAACGCCTCGATTTGAAACCGCTCAATGAAATGCCGGACATTCCGCTTTACGGGACGGAGCCGCGCGTCCGGGTTCAAAGCGGAACGGGACCCTGGCAGGAAATCGAACTGAAGGTTCATTCCTATGCCGAAATCGACCGGCGGGAATTCCAGGATTTCCTGGAGTTGGCCATCACGGGATTCGAGAAATTTTCCGACGGGAAAAAGAGCAATCCCGCGGAATTGATGCCGTGGAAAATTTTGAAGGAGAAATGGCATTTTTTGCCGAAGGGATTGCTCGGCGGTTCCAGGGCGAAGTGGGATTACTCCCTGCTCAAAGACGTTTTTGCGCTTTTGGACGGCATCGCGCCGGAGGCGCGCGTCGTTTGGACCAACAAGATGCTGGTCCCGTATTACCTGGGAGCCGAGGTCAAAACCGGTGGTCGCGTCCTGCCGTGGGTGATCGTCCATACCAAACGGGCCGAGGCGGTTCAACTGGACTTGTATGTTTCAAAGAATGCGGTCCCGCTCGGCCGGGTCCTTTCGCAGGGAATCGAGCCCGCGGTCGATGGTGGCAATCCCGATTACGATGTGGTACAATTGAGGTTCGCGGGAAAAAGCGATTTGAAGAAAAACGAACTGAAATTATTGCTGGATGAAACCAAAAAATCGAAGTTGAAGGGATAACAGATGTGTTGAAGCCGGTTGCGATAGGAAACGTTTCCAGGGAACCCCGGACGTTTTCGACCGGAGCGGACACCATGAACCGACAATGTATTCCGTAATCTGCACCTGCGGCAAACGCCAGTATATCGACCTCGCCGACGGCGGACAGACGGTCCGATGCGAATCGTGCGGGGCGCTTCTCGCCCTTCCGGCGGGATCGGTCGAAGATCCCCAGGAAACGGTCGTTTCCTCTCATGCGCATTCCACTTCCGCCGGTTCCGCCTCTTCGGCGTCCTCGTCGCTCGAATCCGATGATTTCGACGTCGGATCGCCACCCGAGGGCGGGAAATCGGAGCCGCCTTCGTCCTCGACGTCGTCGTCGGATTCCTCGTTTGCCCTTTTGTCGGAACAGCAGACGACGGAATTGTTCGCACCTAAGGGGCATGGGGAGGATGTGCAGACGATCGAGATTTTGCTCGGACCGGAAAACATGCCTGAACAACAGTCGGGCGAACACGTTCCGGGCGAGCCGAAGCAAGGAGAACCGAAACAGGGCGGGTATTCCTCGCCGTCGCAGCCGACCTATCGCGGCGGCCCTGAAAGTACGAAGTCGGGCGAGATCGATCTTTCGCGGCGGATCACCCCGACAGCCGCGCCGATGGAGGGCTTGCCGGAGATTTCCGTCGAGGCTCACTATGGAATCAACCGGATCATCCGACCGCATTCGAAGGGCGGGATGGGACTTATCCAAATCGCCTACGATCAGTTTCTCAAGCGCGAAGTCGCCTTGAAAGAGTTGCGTTCGGAAGTGGTCGGCGACGACACGATCGTCCAGCGATTCATCGGAGAAGCGGAAATTACGGCCCAGTTGGAGCATCCCGGAATCATTCCGATCCATTCCCTCGGTCTCGACGGGAACGGGAATCCGTATTATACGATGAAGCTGATCAAGGGGGTCACGCTTCAGAGAGCGATCAAGGCATATCATGCCAACCCGAACAAAGGCGAACTGGTCCTGCTGGTCCGCCGCCTTGTTTCGGTTTGCCAAACGATGTCGTTCGCCCACGACAAAGGGGTGATCCACCGCGACTTGAAACCGGCCAACATCATGCTCGGCGAGCACGGGGAAACGATCGTGATGGACTGGGGACTGGCAAAAGCGTTCCAAGCGGGTCCGGCGAAAGCGGATTTGGCGGAAGGAGCGACCGATTCGCGCATCGCGGTCGATACGGTCGATCTGACGATCGTCGGCGCCGTCGTCGGCACCCCCGCGTTCATGTCGCCGGAGCAGGCGGCCCCGGGCAATGAAAACGTCGGCCCGATCTCCGACGTCTATAGTCTCGGCGCGATTCTCTATGTCCTGTTGACCGGCCAACCCGCCTTTACGGGGCGCACGACGCAGGATGTTCTCGAAAAGTTGCGTCGCGGCGGTCCGCAGCGTCCCTCGACGATCAAAAAAACGGTCCCCTTCGGTCTGGAGGCGATTTGCATGAAGGCGATGTCGCGCGACTTCGCGAACCGTTACCAGACGGCGCGGGAGCTCATGGAAGACCTGTGCCATTGGCTTGACAAGGAACCGATCAGCGCGGTGCCTCCGACGTTGCCCCAAAACATCGCTTTCGCCTGCCGCAAACATCCGAGAACCACCGTTGCCGTCACCACCCTTTCCTTGGGCGTCATCCTGGCCTCGGTGATCCTGTTTCTCTCCCTGTTCGTCTCGTCGCTCCAGGAGCGGTTGGCCGACAGGGCGATCATGCTCGGAAGCCCCGACCTGACCGACGTGCCGGGCATCCCGATCACGCTTTCATCGCTTTCCCATCCGCCGCCTGCCCAGCCCTTGGAATTGCAGCCGGGTAAAGAAACGTTCCACCCCCGGACTCCCCCGTCGCTGGTGTTCCGGATGGCGGCCGACGACCGGGCTTCCATCGCATTCCGGCCGCCGAACGGGAAATCCGCATGGAATCTGACACGGCGGGAACGGTTTCAATTTTCCATCCTTCAAAAGACGCAGGGAAGTTCCGGCCTGCGTTTCGTCACGGTCAGGATGGGACAGGGATCGCATTATTTCGAGTATGCGGTCGCTCCGGAATGGTGGGCCATTCAGGCGAAAGACAAATGGATCACGCTCGCGATTCCGTTGAATGGGAACGAGCATTTCCCGCGAGGCGCTTTCAACGCGCCGAATCCGGCCCGGATCGATTGGGTCGAGATACTCCTGGACGCGACGGATGAAACCGAGGTGTATCTCGACGAAGTCCGGTTTTTCCCTGATTTGTTGCATCCCGAACACGATTGAAATCTCCCGGGGCCGGTGTCCGGGAACCTCGTTTTACCGGAGGGAAACGGGCGGGTTGAACGGAAAACGGGGCCTGCTTCGATAGAAACACATTCTGTTGAAGACCAATGGAATAACATACGAGGGGCCTATTTGCATGACCAAGTATATCGCACGGTACGGCGCGATGCGTTTTCTCGGCGTATTCGGCTATCCTGAGAACAAACAGGTTTTCCTGCATGGAAACAAGGTGATCCTGAAGACCAATCGCGGACAGGAGGCGGGAACGATTCTTTGCGAGGCGACGCCGGAAGCGCTCGCTCGCATCCCGGCGGATTACGAGGAGGATCGCGTCATCCGCCCGATGTCCCAGGCCGACGAGGTCGAGTACCGGCGCATTCTCCGCGATGAAGTCAGGGAGTTCGCCCGTTGCCGCGAAATCGTCCGGCGCATGAATATCCGGATGAATCTCGTCAAGCTCTCCCACCTGTTCGGCGGGGAACGGATCATCGTGTACTATGTCGCGGAGGGAAGGATCGATTTTCGCGAACTGGTCAAGGTGCTTGCCTCGGAATTTCAAACACGGATCGAGATGCGGCAAATCGGTGTGCGCGACGAGACGAAACTGCTTGCCGATTTCGGCGATTGCGGCCGGGAAGTCTGTTGCAACACCTACCTGATCGAAATGCCGCCGGTTTCAATGAAAATGGCCAAGTTGCAAAAAGCCACACTCAATCCGACGAAAATATCCGGTCGGTGCGGTCGCCTGAAGTGCTGCCTGCGCTACGAATACGATGTTTACACGTCGCTCCAGCGTGAACTGCCCGGCCTCGGAAAACAGGTGGAAACGCCCGACGGGATCGGAAAAGTCGTTTCGCACGATATTCTCGCACGAAGGGTGTGCATCGAGTTGGGAAATCACGGGCGAAAATACTTCACCCGCGACGAATTGAAACCGCTCCGGGGAAACGAAACGTCGCCTTTCCGTGAACCGGAAGCGGATGTGGGAGAAGAACTGGATTTGGCCGATTGACAGTGCGTATTGACGGTGCGCGTGGAAGACCGGGATTGCCCGGGGATCTCCGCCGCTCTTCGCCGCCTCGTTTGTCCGACACCTTGTTGTTCCGCCGCGATTTTTCTATGAATTACCGTATCGTCCTCCGTTATCTCGGGATCATCGCCTTTCTGCTGGGAGCGAGCATGGCGGCAAGCCTGCCGTGGGGCTTGATGGTACCTGAAAACGATATGCCGCACGAATACCGTGGCATGATCGGCCTGTCCCTTTCGATCCTGAGTTGCTTCCTGACCGGGGCAATCCTGGTACGCATCGGGCGGAATGCGGGCTCCCAGTTTTTCCGCAAGGAAGCGATGGCCGTCGTTTCGCTGAGCTGGGTTCTGGCCACGTTCCTGGGCGGCCTTCCCTACCTGTTTTCCCTCGTGCATCGCGATACGGGCGTTCCCATGAACTATGCGGACGCTTTGTTTGAAGCGCAGTCCGGATTCAGCACGACAGGGTCGTCGGTGTTTTCCGAATTGGAAGATCCCGCTCAATTGCCCCGCTGCATTCTCTTTTGGCGGGCGACGACGCATTATCTCGGCGGCCTGGGCATCATGGTCCTTTTCGTCGCAATCCTCGGAAGCAGTAACAGCAATGCCGGAAAGGTCTTCGTGAGATTGGAAACGACCGGCAAAGGGATCGGTCCTCAAACCCCGGTCCGGCGAATCGCATTTACCTTGTTCGCGATCTACACGGGTTTGTGCGCGATTTTGGCGACCATCCTTTTTTGTCTCGGTCTTTCGGCCTTTGATGCGATCTGCCATTCGTTTTCGGTCGTCGCGACCGGCGGATTCAGCAACTTCAACGCCAGCGCCGGGTATTTTGCGACGCACGGCTATCGTTTTGCCGCCATGATCGAATGGGTGCTCATCCTGTTCATGTTCATCGCCAGTTGCAATTTCATCCTGCTCTTCCAGGTCATCAAGGGCCTGCCGGGAAAATTGTTCGCCGATGTGGAATGGAAAACGTTTTGCATGATCGTCGTCATCGCTTCGACCGTGGTTTTCCTGGGCGGCATGTTCAACGGCGATTTCGACGCTTTTGGAACCGCCGATTGCCCGATTGCCGGCGTCGCGATCGACCCGGAAACGGGAAACGGTACGTCTCCTCCTTCGATCGCGCTGCGGCAGACGATTTTCCAGGTGGTTTCCATCATTTCCACCACGGGTTTGTGTACCGACGATTACGAGGAGTGGAACCCGCTTTCCTACGGCATCATCCTGATGCTGATGTTCGTCGGCGGTTGTGCGGGAAGTACCGCGGGAGGCATGAAGGTCATCCGCTTCGTTTTCGGCTGGAAGATACTCCGCATGGAAGGGGAACGCAGTTTCCGGCCCAACGTGGTCAGGCCACTGATCATCAACGGCCGCGCGATGGAACGGGAAGCGATCCACAACGTCCTTGTTTATTTCCTGACCATCCTGTTCATCGCGATGAGCAGTATGCTCCTTCTTGTCGCGATCGAACCGATTGCGACCTGGGACGCCCGCGACGCGGGGAAACGGCTAAGCGATTCGATCAGCGCCGTCGCCTCGACGCTCAACAACGTCGGTCCCGGATTCGGCGTGATCGGGGCCAAAGGGAACTACGGCGGCTTCTCCGACGTTTCCAAGCTGCTTTTCGTTTGGCTCATGATGCTCGGCCGCCTGGAAATCTTCGTCGTCCTGTCGCTTTTTCACCCGTCTTTCTGGAAGAAACTCGGTTAGGTTCTCCGGCTGCGGCGCTACGCTTCGTTCCCGGCTTTTATTGGTCTTCAGGCCGAAAATCGAACATGAGGCGACCG
>DOMV01000423.1:306-3393 GCA_003509805.1 Planctomycetaceae bacterium | reverse complement strand
GCATCCAGCCGTACCAGTCGAGTGTCATCGCCAATCTGTTACGATAAACGACGAACTGCACCATCGCCGTTTTGGGTTTGCCGATCAGCGACGACACCATTCGACGGAATCGTCGAACGTCGTCGGTTTCAAGCGTGAGTTTCATTAATCAATCTCCTCCTCGGCGTCCGACAAAGCAAGCCGTACATTCGGCGACGGCGTCAACATCATGAGTAATCTTGTTGCCATAGCAGCGACTTGTAGAGCTTCCAAACGAACGGTCGCTTTGTTGTTCCCGTTTTTGTTGCCCCAAAAGATCGCCTGCTCTAATTCCAAATATTCCTCGCGAATTACGGCCAAGGCTTCATGAAGCGAGTGAAACGGTCCGTAAAGATTCTCGGCACGCTCCATCTCCTCACGAATTTCGAGGGCGACTTTTTCCGTCAAAATACGTCGTTCAGTCTTCGTCATTGTTCGGCTCCGGGGTTGATGTGGATTCGTCGTTCCGTTCGCAAGGGTTGTGCCGGTCCGTATCGTCGATAATACGAATCAATCGGTCGTTCACGTCGAAAAGACTCTTGATAATCAATTCAAAACTGCTACACTTGCTTCGCAGACGTTGGTTTTCACGATCCAATCGCCGCGACTCCGCGCCGAGAATGAGAACGGCGACCAGGATAATGAGAAGCGGGATAATAATGTACGGTTCCATTTTGGCTCCTTTCAGGTTTCGTAAGGCTCATCTCCATTGAAATTCGCTCTCGGAATCGGCTCATATTTCGGCATGTCGAGCAGCGATTTCGGCAGGACGCCCCGTTCGCACATCTCCTGCGTATGGGCGATGAACATAGCGTTGCATAAAATCGCGGCAATGTGATCCTCGTCCGTCGCTCCCTGTTGGAATTTCAGGAGATGCCGGTACAATGAGGAAAACGACCTTGAAACCGGGATGCCTTTTTCCCAATTTCGTTCCGTATATTTCAAGCTCCCAAGACGGAGCCATTCCCCGAGGCGTTCGATGGCGAACGGTGAAACGAGATCGGGCCGGGTTTTGCCATCGGCGGTGTCGCGGACGGCTCCGGTCTCGAAGGTTTGACGCTGACCGGAATCCTGCATTTGTTTCGGCTCGACGGTGACGGATCGCTTGTCGTTTGCCAGTTCGAGATATTTCTCGCCGCGCAGGTTGACGTGCAAAACATGACCGCCGTCGGGATCGTGATAGCGTAACGATTGGGTCGTGTAGCCCTGCGTTTTCAGGTTGCGTAGCGAACTTTCCCGATGCTCGTCCAAATCCTCCAGCGGGATTTCCTGCTCCGCGCCGTATTCGTCGAAGCGGACGACCAGCTTTTCGTATTCCTTTTTCGCCGGTTGAATCAGCGTTTCGTCGGTATAAGCCTGCTGCAATAACCGCAGAAAAATGTCTTTATCATTCATTTGTTTGTTCCTCATTGTTTCCAAGCATCCCCGGTCTGTGGGCCGCAAAATACGATGAGCGTTCTTCCATTCATTTTTTCGCCGAGGGGAGGCTCGCCATAGCCGATCAAGCCTGCATGCCCGTCGATATTCCGAGATGTACAGGGCGTGAGTCGACCGACAAGGATCGGACCGAATTGATTCGACGACAATGCGTTGGTGGATTCCGGATCGTTCATGATTCCCAGCCCCCGGCATCCATGACAATTTGTGTATAATTTTTCGAAGGGAAAATTTCATCGAGATCAAGAATGACGCCTCGGCAAAAATATTCTTTGTCGCCGTCGTACTCGTCGAAGATGTCGAAGGTCGCGAATCTCTCGTTCAGTTGTTCGCAATCGAAACACCAGGTCGGCTTACCGAGCATGTTGTAAGCGAGCGAATCCATCCCTTCGCCTCCCCAGTGGACTTTTATTTCGAGTAAATCACGCCGTTTCAGAGCGGCGGTCAACCACTTCTTGAAGTAGGGACAGGAATCTCCCTCGGCGCAGTCGCTTTCGGGAACGCCCTTCTTGCCCAGCCGGATGACCGACTCAAAGCCGAGTTCTTCGCTGATGGCGCCTCGAAGTTCGATCAAGTCGTCCGAGGCCCCGAGCAGTACGACCAAACGGTTTTCCTTTGCGAGTTGTTCCTCCTCCGGCGTGATTTCTTCACGGTACGCGCGCCCGTTGAGTCGAGCCGCGAGTTCTTCTTTTGTCAGTGTTTTTTGCATTGGCAATTGTTCAATTCGTAAAAGGGTGATAGAATATGCTGGTAGGCTACATCAACGAAAAGCCCGTAACCTTTTCCAGAAATTCCAGGATGCGGAACAAAAACGGGTGCCTTTGTCGCCGCAACATTCGGCGTTTGTAACTCAAGTAATCCATTGAGAACCTCGAAATAACGGTGTTGGAAAAGATCGGCTTCGGCTCACTCCGGCGAGCGAGGAGTTGCCTGAAGATGGGTCGCGGCCAAAGTGACGGCTTCGGTCAGCATGTCCATTTTCCGGGCAAGATCGATCAGGGCGTCGGCCCGGCTTTTTTCGCCGCGACGCCGGAAAACGATCTCGACCGGCGTGACGACGTCGATCAACTCAGTCTGGTGGAACGAGATGGTTTCGACATCCTGCCCGGTCTGCTCCTGCAGCGACCGGATATACTCGGGAATCTCCTCGATTCCCAGTTTGATGAGTTTGAATTTTTCGACTTGGGCTTGCATGGTTCCGGCTTTCGGAAAAAGGTGGAGGCGTTAATCAAACAATGAACCTTGTTGTTCGGGGGCGTATTCAGGAAAAGGCTCGAAACCGGGCAGGCGGGAGTCGATTTCACGGTAGGTGCGCTCGATCCGTTCGCATGCGAGATCGAAATAACGTGAGTCGATTTCACAGCAGATGCATTTCCGACCGGTGAGAGCGCAGGCAATCGCTGTGCTGCCCGAGCCAAGGAACGGCTCAAGGATGGTGTCGCCGAAATCGCTACTGGCGACGATACAACGGCGGACAAGCTCAATCGGCTTGGGAGTTGGGTGAAAAAGCATCTCCGGTCGCGGGATCATCCAGGCGTTCATAACCCGTTTGCCGCGAAGGAGATGGCGTCCGACATGGGCGCAAAGGACGATTTCCACACAGTTGCCCCGATCCCGCAAATCGCCCTTGGA
>DOMV01000423.1:0-200 GCA_003509805.1 Planctomycetaceae bacterium | reverse complement strand
GGGACCATTTCGAGGTGCGGTCGTTCGTCGTTGGCGAGCATCTCCTGTTTTGCCATGACCTTGCGATGATTGCCCTGGTAGCCGATGCCGTATGGGGGATCTCCGAAACAGCATGAAACGCTTCCCGGAGGGATGGTTTCGAGCATTTCAAGGCAATCGCCGCGATACAAAATGCAATCGCGAATCACGACTTTTTCCAT
>DOMV01000184.1 GCA_003509805.1 Planctomycetaceae bacterium | reverse complement strand
CGGTCCCGCGCGGATCGCTTCTCTCCCGGGCGTCTTCGGGAAGTGTTCGGGCAAACGGGTCGGCATCCTCGGGATAGGTCGCGTCGAAGCCGCCCGGGGGGCCCAGCGCACCGGCGGCGGTCCCGTTGATCCTGCGTTGCGGATTCGTCCACACGCTCAGGGCGGCCAGACCCTCGTTGCGTTCTTTCCCGGGATAAAACCGGACCTGCGTTCCGTCGTCCAGCATGAACCGCTCCGTTGAAAGCATCTCTTCCTGCGCAAATCCTCCCATGTCCGGGACGACCGCGACGGATTCGGTGCGCACGACTTCGACCATGAAGCCGCCCTCCTGTTGATGAAAGACATAGTGAATCGCGCGTCCATCCGGCATTTCCAGATCCATGCCATCCTCAATGCCCCAAGGAGCCGTGAAAGCCTCCGCGTCGTGGACGTCGCGGCGAAAGGTCTCGGAAAGCCGGCGGATCGTGTCGGCCTGTGAAAAAGCCTCGTCGGTTTTCGTGCGGAAATCGAGCAGCAAAAAGACGATGGCGGTCGCAAGTCCGAACAGGACCGCCTCGCCTGCCAGGACGACCACCAATTCGACCAATGTGTATGCGTGACGTTTCATCGGTATGGCGTTGAAAAATACAGTCGGTCGGCGGGTACGGTTTATTGTTTCGGAAAAACAAGCCTCACGAGGGATAGTTCCGGCCGGATGTTCCCGGTTCCGTTATCCCAGGACACCGTCACTCGCAGGGCAAGCAGGTTTTTCGTTTCCGCCCGCCCGTCTTGTCCGTCCTGTTCATCTTGTCCGTCTTTTTCGTCTTGTCCGTTGGCCGGCAAGTCGGCGAGCGGCGCGATCCGGCCGTTTTCGTCGATGCGGCAGGGAATGCGTTCCAATGTGAGTCGTCCGTCCGGCAGGGCTTCGCGCAGGGGCGCGCCCAATTCGGCTTCGTCGAGCGATCCGGGATCGTTCGAATCGATCCGTTCGAAAACGTTGCGCAATTCCTCCAATGCGACCGCACGGAGCCGTTGCGTGAGCCGTCCTTCCGTTGTGCTTGCGGCCAGCATCGCGAAAAGAGCGATAAGGACGGAAATCGTCGAGACCGAGACGCACAATTCGAGAATCGTATATCCGTGGCGTTTCATCTTCGGGGCTTGGGGTACGGATCCGGTCAATCCCGTCATGTCAACGCCAGGATCAACTCGACGAGGGGTAAAAACAGGCCGGCGACGAACAGGCCGACGCACAGGCCGCAAAACAGGAGTGCGGGGATAAGGAGCATTTTGCCGAACAAATCGACGGACATTTTATGGCGCCGGGTCTTACCGATTGCGATCTGGCGCAAGATGAACGATTGGTTGCCCATCCGCGCAGCCGGTTCAAGCAGCGCCGCTTCGACGGCGTTGATGTAGCGTCCTTTTCGCAACACGTCGACGAGCGGCCGGCCTTGTTCGTGGCGCCGGAGCATTTTTTGCGCCCGGGCCCGCAAGTAGGGATTCCGGCAATAAGCCGCATAGGTATCGACAATTCGATTGACGGTCTGTTTTTTCCCGATCCCGGTTCCGAGCACTCTCAGGAACTGCGCGGAATCCGCCGCGTTGAAAAAGCGACGGAAGCCGATCGGCCGCATCGTGCTGACGCCGGTGACGAGGAACAAACCGACGAGTATCCACGGCAGGACAAGCAGGAAGCCGCTCGCGAACAGGGGCCAATGATAGGCGAAAAAGTCGGCGACGGCCAGGACGACAACCGTCAGGGCGGGCAATTCGGGACTGAAATCACTGAAAATCCTGTCGAAACTGGGCACGATCACCATCAGGAAGAAGGAGCCGACGAAAAACAGGATCGCCAGCACGAGGAATAAATACCCGAACCGGAAAAGCGTCGTGATTTCGAAGCGGTCGAATCGGGCTTCTTCCTCCATCACGTTTTGGAGCGATGCGAGCATTTCCTCATCGTCCCCGCCCAACTCCAGCGTACTGATCATGTCATGCCGCAGGAGGCGTCGTCCGTTGCGGCTTTTCAGGGCCTCGGCGAACCCGAAACCGTCTGCGAGCAACGCGGCGAACGCTCGCAGGTTGTGCCCGTACCAGGAAAAGACCGGAAACGTCAGGGAATAGCAATGCAGGACCTTTCCGACGGGCGTCCCGGTTTCCATGGCGGTTTTCACGAGCAGGAGCAACAGGTTCTGCCGGGACCGTCCGATGATCGCGAAGAAACCGAGCAGGAGGGGCCAGAAACAGACTGCCAGGGCCAACAGGGTGAAGAAAACGACCCCAAAAACGACGAACAGCCCGAAGGTGAATTCCTGCAATTTCGTGATTCCCTGCGGCGAGCCCAAAAGGAGGCAGGGGATGAAGAGCAGGAGCACCAGGAGGACCGCGATTCCGTTGCGCAAACCGTTCATCGGCGCCCGGCGGCGCCGCTCCAGGATCGCCGTCGAAATCAGGATGTCCAGGGTTCGGTCGTCGTTCATCGTCACGATAGGGGGCAGGACGTGTTGACGGTGAGGTGTGTTGCGCCGTTTAAGGTAGGCGGTGCTCGCCGCGCACCGCGAATTCGGCTAAAAGCTCAACAAGGCAATCATTCTGATCAACGGCAGCGCAAAAGCGAGCACGACGATCAGGATCAGTTGGATGAGGAGGAGGAATAAAAACGGGATGACGATCGATTGAAACAGGGCGATATAAACGTGTTTTTGTTCGGCGAGGGTCGTCGCGGCCCGGCGGAGGACGGTCGAAATCCGGCGGTGATCCCCCATGGCGGAATAAACGAGCGGGGCGACCCAGATCGGGAACAGGTAGGGAAACGCGAGGACGATTTCCGGCAACGTCGCTCCCTTCTCCGCATCCCGGGCCGCCTGAAAGCAGTCGTTCCGAAAGACGGCGCTCCGCATCGATTTGCCGCAGATTTTCAAGGATTCTTCCAACGGCTTCCCCCGATCGATCAAAAAAGCCAGCCGGCCGAACAAGCCGATTCGGAAAACGCTTTTCCAAATCCAGCCGAAAACGGGAATATCGTACATTAATCGCGGCGCGAGCAAACGAACGACTCCGTAGGACACGAGCAGCCAGAGGAAAACGAGCACCCAGAACCGGGGAAAGGTGAACATTTCGGTGATACGGACGACGAAAAATGTCATCACGGGCAATTCCGTGTCGAAATCCGCGAAAAGCGCCTTCAGGCCCGGCGTCGTAATATGGAACAACAGGAAGGATACGACGACTGAAAACGCCAGGACGAGCATCGGATAGAAAAACGCCTGCTGAAACGTATGCCGCAGTTCGAATCGCGCCATTTCCATTCGGGCGATCTCGTCGAGCGACGCGGCGAAATCACCCCCTTCGAACGCGGATTCGAGGAGCATCGCGGTTTGCGCAGGCAATCCGGCCCGGTAAATCGCCTCTTTCGGTTCGACCCCCCGGTCGATCTCGTCCGCCAGGCGTGTCAACCCCGTGAGCGTCCGGCCCGAGATCCGGCGGGGATCGTCCGCGATCACCGTTCGAATCGCCTCCCCAAAAGGGAGGTCCGCCTTGATCGCCAAGGAAAGCAGGAGGACGGTTTCATAGGTGGTGTCGCGGAAAAACATGGATGGCAACGGGAAAACGACGGCTCTTGTTTGTGGCAATGCTTGTTTTTATACCGAAGCCGGTTCCGGGACAGGCCCGGCCCGGACTATTTCAACTCCAAAACGGTGTGAAGAATCGATCCGTAGGGCCAAACGACCGCGACGAAATAGGCGGAAACGACCGCAAGGGAAACGACAAACAGTGTTAAAACGGGAAACCATAACTCGCATCGGTCGAATTGCATGCGGGCCATCCGTTCAGCGATCATCGCGTACTGATCGAGCCCTTCCCGGATCAGGGTCGTTCCACGGACCGTCCGGACCCAGCGGATGACCGGGGAAATCGGTGAACGGGGATAGTCGATTTCCTCTTCCGACTCGCCAAGGTCGGGCCGGGAAGCGGTTGACGTCGCGGTCCCGGTCGCCGGCGTCCCGTTCTGTGTCGGAACATAGACGACCGTTCGATCAAGCGCTTTCGGGAGGGCATGCACGTCGGTCGCCTGCGCAGCCAGCAGGATGGCCCGTTCCAACGGCAATTCATAGTTCAGGAGCATCGCAAGCAGCCGGACGAAAGACGCCTTTTGCAGTTCCCGTTGCGCCCGGCCGATCCAGGGAATCGGGGCGAACACGCTTGAGGAGCCTTGCAGGGAATGCACCCGCCGCGTCCCGATCACCCATACAAGATAAATCGTCCAAAAAACGAAGAGTCCGCCGAGAACGACATAAACGAAACGCCAGGGATCGTCCATGAGCCAATTCATACCCCCGATCAAGGGAAAACGAATGTCGAAATTTTCGAAAAACGCGGCGAAAGGCGGAATGAGAAAAAAGACGAGTCCTCCCAAAATGGTCCAGAGCACGCTCAACAAGAGGACCGGATAAAACGTCGTCCGAACGATAAACACCCTCGCGTCGCGAAGTTTGCGTGTATTTTCGGCAACCGTTTCCAGGGCCGCGGCGAGATTCCCCGATTCGATCCCGGCCGCGACGACGGCCGCGTAGACAGGCGGAAAAAACGGATCGGAACGAATCGCTTCCGCCAGGGATCGGCCGGTTCCGAGCCTTTCCACGAGGCCGCGAACGTGCATGGTCAACCGTCGTGAATGCCGTCGCGAATGCCCCAAACCGTGGAGCGTCTCTTCCAAGGGAATTCCGGCGCGAATCAATGCGGCGATTTCATCGCAAAGACCGATCAATTCGTCCGCCGAACAGGTAGAATGGGATTGATGCGTTGCCGACATGGAACACCAATATAGAAGACTTTGCCCGGAAAAGCAAGCGATTTTCACGAAAAATTCCCCTGCCATTCAGAGGGTGGTGTGTAATTCAGGTTCAATTTGGACGGTCTGGGGGGTGTCGCGTTTTTGTTCGCTCGCGTGTAGGGCCATCGCCAGTACGCCGCCTTCCGTCCAACTCATTCCCCGGTGCTTGCAGCGTTCCGCCCTTGACAAGCGAGTCTCGGAGCTTGAAAGAGAGATGTCGAAACTCAAGAAAAAGGATTAGGACACCCCTGGATACATCCGAACTTGTCGAGTACGAGGTTGTAAACTTGGAAACGGATCGTCGTCCTTTCACTGACTCCCGCGAAGACGCGATGGGGTATTTCGAAAGAGGCTGGCTCGTTTTGAAAACAGAACCGCGATGTTTCGACCGTCGTTTTTTACATCGACCAAAACCATTGTCACCCTACTCTGGAATAATAATCCCGAATTTCAGGAGGATCCCCATGAAAACGATGCCTAAAAACGATCTGCTGGCACAGGCGTCCGAACATGCCGCCCGCCGGGCGGGAGAGCCTTTCATTCAAGAGCATATTGCCAAGGCAAAAGCAAAAAAGGCTGAAGAGGCCAAAAAGGCTACCGAAGACAAGGCCAAGAAATGAAAATGGTGAACAGATTAACCAAGAAAAAAAGGAGCGTCAACCGCCTGTCAGGAGGGGCGTCGCGGCCCCCCTTTCGGGCCGTTTTTTCCCTGGGGGCGCCGCTCCGGTTTCGTTCCACGCCCGAATCGCCGATCGCCGCCGGTCGATGAATCCGATGCACCCGGCCGTTGCGGTCCCGATCCGGACCGATGTTCCCTCCGCTCGGGTGACCGTCCGGATGCTCGTTCGGATGACCGTTCCCCGTCGCGCTGCGGTCGTTCCCGGCGTTCCCGAAACTCCTGTCGTTCCCGGTGTTCAAAACGTTCCGGGCGTTTTTCGTCGCCCGATTGCGTGCGTGGCCGTTGCGTCTTTTGAAACGGGGGCTTGAGCGGGGGTTTGATCGGGGGCCGCGATTCTTCGAGAAACTGCGCCCGTTTTTGTTCGGCGACAATTCGATCCCGGGCCTGGTTGCGCCGGAGCCGTTTGACCCGCGAGGTTTGACGCAGGGCGTGTTCTTTCGAAGGCGGACGGGAAGGAATCAGGCAATTCGGACCATCGCCGATCAAATCCTCCCGATGTGCTTCCTTCAGGGCGGATTTGACATCGTGGTAATACGCCGGGTCATGGTAAAGCAGGAGCGCCTTCTGTAAACGACGTTCCCGCTGGCCGTGGGCGGTATACACCTCCTTGCCGCTCGTCGGGTCGATCCCGGTATAGTACATGCAGCCGGCCAATTCGAACGGTCCGGGGATGAATTCCTGGACCTGCTCGGGCCGGATATGGTTTGCTTTGAGATAAAGGGCGACTTCGACCATCGAGCGCAGCGTACTGCCCGGCAGTCCCGCGATCAGGTAGGGGACGAGGTACTGCTCTTTTCCCGCGTTGCGCGAGGCTTCCCGGAAAAGGGCGCAAAAAGCGTCGTAATTTTCGATCGGGGGTTTGTTGGCCAATGCGAGCACGTACGGGTCGGTATGTTCCGGAGCCGTTTTGAGGTGTCCGCCGACATGATGCCGGACAAGTTCGTCGATGTACCGCGGATCGAGCAGCGCGAGATCGGTACGGACACCGGAAGCGATGAACACCTGCCCGACACCCGCGATCGCCCGGACTTTTCGCATCAATTTGATCACGGCCGCATGATCGACGTCGAGGTTGGCGCACGCCTCGGGGACGAGGCAGGAAAGACGTCGGCAGCGTTTTTGGGCCGCTTCGTTCGCACATCCGAGTTTGTACATGTTCGCCGAGGGGCCGCCGAGATCGCTGATGATGCCCCGTTTGACATCCCGCTCGTTTTCGCGTTTCCCGCTTCCCGTGTTTTCACCGAGAACTTTTCGGACCTCTTCGCAAATCGATTTCTCGCTCCGGCTCTGGATCACTTTTCCCTGGTGGGCGGCAATCGAACAGAAGGCGCAGCCGCCGAAGCAGCCGCGATGGATCGTAATCGAATTGCGGATCATCGCATAGGCCGGGATTTCTTCCTTGCCATAGGCGGGGTGCGGTTTCCGGGTGAACGGCAAACCGTAGATACGGTCCATCTCCCGTTCGCTCATCGGCAGCGCCGGCGGGTTGACGACAACCGCCTCAAGCCCGTGTTGTTGAACAAGCGTCGCCGCACCGGCCGGCAGGAGATTGTCGTAGCACAATTGCGACATTTCCGCGAAGAGCCGTTTATCCTCGACGACTTCCTCGTGCGANNCGAGGGGAGATGGAGGCACCCGGGGCCTTCTTCGGGCAAATCCTCTCTGGCCCCGATCCGGAATGCGGTCCCGCGAATCGCCCGGAACGATTCGCCGATCCGGCCGTCCACCTCGTTGCGGAGCGGCACGCCTTCGCGCAGCAGGCGCAGGACTTCCAGGAGCGGCGATTCGCCCATCCCGTAGACCAGCAAATCCGCCTTGCTGTCGAGCAGGATCGAACGGCGCACTTTA
>DOMV01000464.1 GCA_003509805.1 Planctomycetaceae bacterium | reverse complement strand
CTCGTTGGCTTCCGCGCCGCTGTTGCAGAAAAACGCCTGGCCGCCGAACGAGCGTTCCGAAAGCATCTGCGCCCAACGTCCCTGCAATTCGTTGTACCACGTGTTCGGGATATGGATCAGTTTCTCAAGCTGTTCCTGAACCGCCTTGACGATATACGGCGGGCAATGCCCGTGGAGGCCGCACCCCCAGCCGGGGAAAAAATCGAGATAACGTTTCCCTTCGGCGTCCCAGATGTACGAACCTTCGCCGCGAACCAGCGAAACCGGGTACCGGGTATAATTACAGATCACGTATCTGTCGAACAGGGCAATCGTTTCTTGTGTGTTCATCATGGGATCCTCACAGGTTTAGGCGCAGTCGCCGTCGCATTACACCGTTTCAGTTTCAATCAACGGCCCGGCGATCACCGGCTCGGCGTTCCTCCGGGACCGGTAATTTCGGTTCCGACGCCGCTGCTGGTGAAAATTTCAAGCAACAACGAATGCCGTAACCGGCCGTTGATGATATGGATTTTTTTCACCCCCCGCTCCAAGGTGTCGAGACAGGCTTGGATTTTCGGGATCATGCCGCCGACGATCGCGCCCGAGGCGAGCATTTCCTTCGCTTTCTCCGTCGTGATGGATTCGATCATCGAATCCGGATCGTTCGGATCGGTGCGAACGCCGTTCACTTCGCTCACATAGACCAATTTTTCCGCATGAAGGGCCTTGGCGACGGCAGTGGCCGCCGTATCGGCATTGACATTCAAACATTGACCGCTCCCGTCGTCCAGAACGGCGATCGAGGGAATCACCGGGATCACGCCGCGCAGACAGCAGCGGAGAATCGGTTTCGTATCGACCCGGGTCACCTCACCCACCAGTCCCATGTCGACAGGTTCCCCGTTTTCATTGTCGAGCGTCAACTTCCTGCCGAACAGGATGTTCTGGCCGAAACACGGGGTCAACGAATGCCCGATGCCGCCGAGAAACTCGATTTGGTCGGCAAGATCCTCGCAAATCGTTTCACCAAGCACTTTTTTGACGATTTCCAACGAGGCTTCATCCGTATAGCGGCGACCTTGAACGAACCGGGGCTCGATCCCGGCTTTTTTCATCGCCGCGGAAATGGCGTTACCGCCCCCGTGGACGATCACCGGCTGCATGTCGACGGTCTCCATGAACACGACGTCGAGCAACAGGTGCGTCATCGCGACCTCGTCTTCCATCACGCTGCCGCCGAGTTTGATGACGGTGATTTTGCCCCGATGTTCGCGGATCCATTTCATCGCTTCGATCAGGACATCCGCCTTCTGGATCGCATGTTCCATGTATGTTCAATCCCCTGAAACAACGTAGGTACCGCACCCTGGTTCGGCTTCGGCATAAAAACAAAAACGCCGCCTCTCATGGTATCGGCGCGGAAAAAGACAAACCGGGGTTGTCCATCCGCAAGCCGACCTGCGAGAGACGGTACGTCAATCACGTGGAACACGGCGGCCGTTCAGTCACATGGCGTTCAGTCGCCGACATACGGCAGGAGGGCCATGAAACGAGCCCGTTTGATCGCGGCGGCGACGGCGTGCTGGCTGACGGCGGAGCAACCGGTTTTGCGGCGGCTGATGATCTTGCCCTGCCGGCTGGTCAGTTTTTTCAGCAATTCGATATCCTTGTAATCGACGAACATCGGCCGGGGACGCTCGCCCCCGACGGCAAGCGGATCCTTTTTCTTGCCGCGGACTTTCGCCTTGGCGCGTTTCTTGATGAACTTCTTCCTCTTGTTGAATCCTGGTCTCGGCATGGAATGTCTCTCTTGAGAAGAAAGGGACGGCGGACAATTGACGTGAATGATTCAGTCGCCGGCACAACGAGCGGAACGACCGACAAACGATCGACGAAAAGACGAAACAGCCAGTTTAGCAAAAAATCGGGCGATTTCAAGGGGCGACCGCTTGTACCGGGAAGTAAATTTGTGTAATTTGAGTCCGGTTCAGGTGCGAACATGAGAGAAGAATCGGAAAAAAAGGTAAATTCGATCGTCGCCGCAAAACAGGAATTGCGAGCCCGCATGAAAAAGGTGCTGGCTGCCAACTCCGGCAGGCTCGAATCCGGCACCGCAATCTGGAAAAAGGCACTGTGTCACGCGCCGATGTGCAGCGATCCGCCACGGCGGAAGGATTTGCGGGATAACCCGTTGCCCCGTCTATGGATGGGATATGCGGAAATGCCGGACGAGGTCGTCGTTCTGGAATACCTGTTTCGCGAATTCACGCCGCCGGTTGCGGTGGTGCTTCCCTACCTGGAGAACAACGAGATTCATCCCTTGCGAATCGAAGGGCCCGGCGAGCTGGTTGCCGTCGAACCCTTTGGGATTCGCGAACCCCGGCCGGAATTACGCCTTCGCGCCGAACGGCAAATCGACCTGAAAACGCTGGAATTGATTATTGTACCTGGACTTGCGTTCGATCATCGCGGAATGAGGCTCGGCCGTGGAAAAGGGTATTACGATCGATTCCTTTCGCAAATCCCGAAATCGATACCGCTTATCGCGCTGGCATTTGAATGCCAACTGGTCGATTTCGTTCCGTCCGAAGAACATGACCGGCAGGTTGATTTTGTCGTAACCGAAGAAAGAATCGTATGTTGTCATCATGCAAGCCGGTGAGCGGCACCGATGCAGCCGAAAGAACGGTGCTTGCCTGAGATGTGTTTGCCTGAGATGTGTCTGCCGAGACAGGACCGGCTCCCAAAAACCGACTTCGCCCAATTCCTCTGCTTGACATAGGTGACATAGGATGGATACGATGGACACATCGGGACATGCATTCATCGCCGTCGACATCGGCAACACCCGAACGAAATTCGGGTTCTTCGGGCCCGAAGAACTCGCGAGGCCATTCCCGACGGCGAAAGCGATTCATTACGAACACGAACCGGACCATCCGCGATTATTCCGTTGGCTGCGACAAAATGCGATCGAGGAAAAGCCGGTTTGCTGGTGTGTATCGAGCGTCAACAAAACGCGATTTCGGGCGTTGAAAGACCGGATCCGTTCCCATCGCGGCACCGGCGTATCCTCCCGTGATCCGGAATCGCTTTCCGATACAATACAACTCCTGGACAGAAAAGATATTCCGTTGATCCTGGAGGTGGACGAACCGGATGCGGTCGGGATGGATCGATTGCTCGTCGCCCTGGCCGCCTGCCACGCCGCCGAAACGGAACCGTTGCTTCTGGCGGTCGATCTCGGAACGGCGGTGACCGTCGATTTGATTGCTCCCTCGAAACACGTAACCGGGCAAGCAATCGGAACCATCGGAAAAGCAACGGCGGGCATCTTTCACGGCGGGGCGATTTTCCCCGGAATCGATACGGCTTCCCGTGCGCTGCATTCCATGACGGATCGACTCCCGCGAATTGACAATGTCGATCCCTCGGCGGCGCGATTTCCGGGAAAAAACACGGTCCGCGCGATGGAAGCCGGAATTGCGGCAACGATTATCGGGGCGGTCTCCCATTGCCTCTCCCAAGTCAAAAACGCCGAACAACTCGACCGTTTGCCGATCATTCTTGCCGGTGGGGCGGCCCCCGCGATCAGGGAAGCAATGCGACGCGCCGGACTGGAAATGCTCGATTATCCCGGTTTTCCCGATCTCCTTCTTTCCGGTATCGCCCTCGCGAAACGGGTATTGCGAAGCGGCTGAATTGATATATAATCGTCAGGCTGAGGATCGAAGTTTTCCAGTCCCCCTTTTTCTCCCTATCCCATGAATTCTGCCGAAAAGAAAGCGATTGACACGATTCGCACCCTCTCCATGGATGCGGTTCAACAGGCCAACAGCGGACATCCCGGGACGGCAATGGCCTTGGCCCCGCTCGCCTACCTGCTGTTCAACGAAACGATGAAATATGACCCTGCCGATCCGAATTGGCCCGGTCGTGATCGTTTCATTCTTTCGATCGGGCATGCCTCGATGCTGCTCTACTCGATTCTGCACCTGACCGGGACCGGGGAATGCGATCATGACGGCAAGCCGACCGGTCGACCGGCCGTTTCCCTCGACGACATCAAAAACTTTCGCCAACTTGGCAGCAAATGCGCCGGCCATCCGGAATACGGTCACGTCAGCGGCGTGGAAATGACGACCGGCCCGCTCGGCCAAGGCGTTGCGACGAGTGTCGGATTCGCGATCGGGTCGAAATGGCTGGCGGCCCGATACAATTCGCCCAATTTCCCGCTTTTCAACGGTAACGTCTACGCCCTGTGTGGAGACGGTTGCATGATGGAAGGAGTGACCGCCGAAGCCGCCTCGTTGGCCGGCCACCTGAAACTTTCGAATCTTTGCTGGATTTACGACGACAATGGCATTACGATCGAGGGCGATACGAGCCTCGCTTTCGGCGAAGACGTCGAAACACGTTTCAACGCCTACGGCTGGAACGTGCTGAAAGTCGCCGACGTCAACGACTTGAACGCCTTGCGGCGGGCCTTCGACACGTTCAGGGAAACAACGGATAAGCCGACGCTCATTATCGTTAAGAGCAAGATCGCGTACGGCGCCCCGAAATTGCAGGGATCCCACGAAGCGCACGGAGCCCCCCTCGGCGAGGCCGAAATCCAAGGCGCGAAAAAGTTCTACGGGTTCGATCCGGAAAAAAAGTTCGTGGTCGATTCCGATGTCTACGAGACGTTCGTCGACAAGGTCGGCAAACGCGGAGCGGCGGAACGGAAAATGTGGAAAGAACAATACGATTCATACGTCGAAACGCACCCGGAACTCGGCGATGAACTGCGCCGGATCATCGAGGGCCGGTTGCCGGACAACTGGGATTCCGCGGTCGAAACCTTCAACGCCGACCCGAAAGGAATGGCCAGCCGGATTTCTTCCGGTAAAGTCCTCAATCAACTCGCGAAAAACATTCCCTGGATGCTCGGCGGTAGCGCGGACTTGGCCCCTTCGAACAAGTCGGACCTGACTTTCCTCGGTGCCGGAGAATTCGGCGCGACGACCCATGCGGGCCGGAACCTGCACTTCGGCATTCGCGAACACGCCATGGGCGCGATCACGAACGGGCTCGTCCTCATGGGACTTCGGGCCTATTGTGCGACCTTCTTCGTCTTCGCCGACTACATGCGTCCCTCGATGCGGCTCGCCGCCTTGATGAAACTGCCCGCCCTTTATATCTTTACGCATGACTCGATCGGTGTCGGTGAAGACGGGCCGACGCACCAGCCGATCGAACACCTTGCCTCGCTTCGGGCGATTCCGAATTTGAACGTCTTTCGTCCCGCCGATGCCAACGAGGTCGCCGAATCCTACAAGGAAGCGATGCGGCAGACGGCGACGCCTTCCTGCCTGGTGCTGACCCGGCAAAACCTGCCGACCTTCGACCGGACGAAATTCGGATCGGCCGGGGGCGTCCGCCAAGGCGCCTACATCCTCGCCGACGCGGTCGATGGAAAGCCGGACCTGATTTTGATCGCCACCGGGTCCGAAGTCGCGCTCTGCGTCGAAGCACATGAAAAATTGACCGCCGAGGGCGTGAAAGTCCGCGTCGTCAGTATGCCGTGCCAGGAATTGTTCGACCGGCAAACGCGGGAATACCGCGAGTCGGTGTTGCCCGCCTCGGTGCGTGCCCGGGTGGGGGTCGAGTTGGGAATCGAACAGGGATGGCGCAAATACATCGGTTGCGGCGGAGCCTTTCTCGGTCTTTCCGATTTCGGGGCCAGCGCGCCCGCCGGTGTTTTGATGAAACATTTTGGATTGACATGCGAAAACCTTTGCGCAATCGCGAAAAAAACGCTCGGCGGAAGCGGCAATTGACCGCCGGATGATTCCCATGAAACCTCGCGGAACGGTATTGGTGCTCGTGTTGGTCGTGATCGTGTTGCTTGCGCTCGCGGCGATCACGTTTTCGAAGCTCATGCTTGCCGAAAACAAAGGGGCGCTCTATTCCGTCCGGCAACGACAGGTCCGGCATCTCGCCGAATCCGGTGTCGAATTCCTGCGGGTCACGCTCATGAAGGACCCGCAAACGCTTTACGAGCTCGGCGGTCTCTACGACAACGAGGACCTGTTTTGCGGGTATGTCGTCACGGACGGGACGATCGCCATGTCCGGCTCGCAAACCGGCCTTGAAAGCGGCTCCCGGGGGACCGTCGATTACCGCGACCTGGGGCGGTTCTCCGTCGTGGCCCCGGGGCTTTCGGACGACGGTTCCCTGTACGGCGAGTCGATCCGTTACGGTTTGGAAGACGAGTCCGCCAAGATCAATCTCCGCTGGTTGGCCCAACTGGAAACCCAGATGCCCGGGTACGGTCGCGACCTGCTTCTCCGCCTGCCCGGGATGACCGGGGAAATCGCCGATTCCCTGCTCGACTGGCTCGACGAGGATTCCGACCCCCGCGAAAACGGAGCCGAGGACGAGTATTACGGTTCCCTCGATCCGCCCTGCTACACGAAAAACGGGATTCCCGATTCGCTCGACGAACTCCTGCTCGTCAAAGGAATCACGCCGACGCTTCTTTACGGGATCGACTGGAACCGGAACGGCGTGCTTGATCGCGGCGAACCGGACGAATCGACGCTCGATAACGACGGCGGATCGGACGGCTCGCTCAATCTCGGACTCATTGCCTACCTGACGCTCGACAGCCGCGAGTCCAACATCAACCCGACGACGGGGGAACCCAAGATCGACATCAACATGTCGGATACATCCGGCCTGGCCGAGGCGCTTGCGGAAGTGCTCGACGACCAGGAACTGATCGATTTCATCGTTGCGTACCGCGAGGAAAACGAGAAGGTGAAAACATTGCTCGATCTCGTCGACGGCCGTGTCGGCGAAGGGGAAGCCGCGAAAACCTCGCCGATCGTTTCAACGGATTTCGATACGATGAATTCCGTGTTGCCCCTCCTTTACGACGCGCTGACGTTGGGCGAAGAACCCGTGGTCGGCCGGATCAATATCAACCAGGCTCCCCGCGGCGTCCTGCAACTGCTCATCACGACGCAGGAAGACGCCGACGCGGCGAATACAGCGAATTCCGCGCAGTCCGCCTCCCGAAGCGAAACGACCGGCAATGCGAATGGAAGCGGGGACGATGGGGACGCAAGCGAAGGAAACGCAGGCGGGGAGAGCGAAGGAGAAGGGAACGAAGGAATCCCGGACGGCGTTTCGGCCGATTCGCTCGGCGGTACGATGGGCGGCGGTACGATGGGCGGTGGAACCGGCACGCTCAGTGATATTCCGACCGAAGAGATTATCGAAGGAATTCTCGCCGAACGCACGCTCGATCCGGCCCTCATGGACGACACCCCTGAAATGCGGTATCCGTTTTGGCCCTACACGCATGGGATTATCGACGACTTCGAGACGATGAAAAAGCTGGAACCGTATTTTTGTACGCAAGGCTCCGTGTTCAAGGCCCAGGTGATCGGTCGATTCGACGAACAAAGTCCCACGGCCCGGCTGGAAGTCTGGCTCGATGCGACCGATCCCCGGAAGCCGGCCAAGGTACTTCGAATCAGGGAACTTACGGATCTCGGCGGCGGTTTTCCCGGGGAACTCCTGGGTGTCGAACCGCTTCAAAACGCCCGCTCTGCCGGCCTGCGATGACCGCGACCGTGAGGGAACGGCGCTTCACGAACCGGAAATGGGATTCCCGGACGATTCAGGACGACGTGCGGGCCGAAATCTGTTTTGGAGGATAAAACCCCATGAAAGCGGAAATCATATCGATCGGCGATGAACTGACCGACGGCAAAATCCAGGATACGAACAGTTCGTGGCTCAGCCGGGAACTTGGCGACCTCGGGATCCGGACGCTTTATCATACGACCGTCGGCGACGAACTCGACGCGATCGTCGACGTCTTCCGCACCGCCGTTTCACGGGTCGATTTGATTCTTGCAACAGGCGGACTCGGCCCGACGGCGGACGATCTGACCCGCGAGGCGATCGCGAAAGCGGCCCGGGTTCCACTGATCCGGGATGATACGCTGTTGGAGACCATTCGCGACATGTTCAAGCGCCGTGGCCGGGAAATGCCGCTTTCCAACGAGGCCCAGGCGTTGCTCCCGTTCGGCGCGACAGCGATTCACAACCCGAACGGCACGGCGCCGGGAATCGACCTGACGATCAACCGGACGTTCCCGGAGGGAGAGGATACCCGTACATCGGGACTCCGGGATTCCTGCCGGTTGTTCGCCGTCCCGGGCGTTCCGGCCGAGATGAAGGAAATGTTCCGCGGAACCGTCGGGGAAGCGTTGCAGCACCTGATCGACGATCATGCCGGTCGGAAACGGGTGATTCGCAGCCGGACGATCCATTGTTTCGGGATCGGCGAAAGCCAGGCCGAAGCGATGTTGCCGGATATAATCAATCGCAACCGTACCCCCAGGGTCGGAATCACGGCAAACGCGGCGGTGATTTCGTTGAGGATCATGGCCGACACTCCGAGCGAACAAGAATGCCGGGAACAAATCCGTGAAACGGCTGAAATAATCTACCGAAAACTCGGCGATTTCGTTTACGGTGAAGACGAGGACCGGCTACAGGACGTCGTTTGCCGCAAACTGAAGACGGCCGGCCAGACGCTCGCCGTGGTCGAGGCCGGGACGCGCGGATTGTTGACCGGAGCGATCGCTTCGGGAGACGGCGCGGAAGCCGTATTTCAAGGCGGGCTCGTTCTTGCCGGGACCCCGGATATCGAAGAGATGATCGCCAAAACCTTCTCGCTGTGGGATGTCGATATCGTCCTGGCGGTCGGTCCCTACGGTCCTTCAGGGCAAACAACGGTCGCCTTTGCGGAAAGACCGCCCGCCGGCGCTTCAGGGCCCGGCGATTCAGGGCTCGGCAGGGTCGTCGCGGAAGCATTTCCACGAACCGGGCATCCCGCCCTGATCGACGACCTGTTCGTCCGTCGTGCCATGGACCTGCTTCGACGCCGCTGATGGAGCCCGACGGCTCCGGTTTACCAATCCTTCTCGACGGGATAGGTTTCCCGCTGAAATGTCCGAATTTTTTCACGAACGGCTTCCGCTTCTTGCTGACGTTGGCGCACCCGCCGCAACATCCCTTCCGCCTGCCGCCCTTCGTTTTCCGCCGCCGAAGACGGTTGAGAAGAAGACGGTTGAGACGGGGACCGGTCGCGCCCGCCCCCGGCTCCGTTTTTTTCTCCGGCATCGTCCTGATCGTCCCCTTTCCCGGCCGAAGAGGCATGTCGGTCTTCCCGGGCTGCGTCTTCTTCTGGATTCGACGGACTTTCTCCCGGGCTGTTTTGATCGGAAGGAGAACCGGAATCGCCCCGCTCCCGATGTTCGTTCGCGCCTTCTCCCTGTTCTCCGTCTTCGTTGTCCCCGGATTGCGGCTGTTCCTCACGCAACGGTTCGAGAATGATCTCCAGCAATTCGAGTGCCCGGCGCTGAGAGGGCAACGCGGAGTCGGGCTGTTCGGCGGCCAAACTCGCAACCGCGTCGGCCAGGACCATTTTCAATTCCCCGCCATGACGGAGCGCCAAGTCCATGGATTCCCGCAATCGTTTCATGCGACGGTTCCCCGGATCAATCGTTTCGTCTTCCACAGGGAATTCCCCCTTGTTTTTTTCCCGCAGGAACGACGGATCGGGAAGGTTCGTTTCGGATTCGCCAATCCGGCCGATCAATTCAATGCCCTGTGTGGCCTTTTCAATGAGCTGCGGTATCCGTCGGGCGATCAGGGATTGCTCCCAAGCGTGTTCCGCCGGCAATTCCGTCAAATCGGTTTCCGATGCCGCGGACTCCGTGTTGTTCGAAAGCGGCGCCGGAAACGGTGTTGAAGTGGATGAGAGTCGTTCTTCCTGGCGTCGATGAAGATCGCGAAGCAGCGATTCATAGGGAAAAAGTTCGCCGCAAACACGATCGAATTGTTCTATCGCAAGTGTTTGTTCCGACAGCGCCTGCGAAGGCCGAAACCGGCGCAGCGCGGCGGCCGCGTCGTGCGTTTCCCGGACGACCGCGTCAAACATTCCGTCCAGTTCTTGCCGTTCATCCGGACCCAACACCCTGGGTGGAAACAGCGTCTCCCCCGGAACAGACGGAGTTCCCCGTTTCTCCCGTCCGGCAAGTTGAAGGGACGAGGATCGGGCAAGAAGGGAAGGGATCGTACCGGCCTCGCGGAATTTCCCGGCGAGCGATGCGATATCCTCGGAAATCTCCTGCTGTTTTTGGGAAAAGAGATAGTACGACTGGAATTGCCTCGGAGAGACATCGTCCCGGTCGGTCCCTCGAATCGCTTCCCTCAATTCCCGCTGGGTTTTCCCGAGACGTTCGAGGAGTCCGATCGGGGCCGAATCAAGGAGCCGCGAACGATCAAAGGCGCGCCACGCCCGTTGGATTCGCGATTTCCAGAGCCGAAGACGTTCCAGATTCCCGCGTACACTCTCATCCTCCGGGGTATTGACACGCACTGATTCGTACCAGGAAGAAGCCGTATCCAGGTGCTCCACAATGCGGGAACGATTCTCGGGCGGCGTTTCCTCGGGCTTCGCGGCGAGCAATTTTTGGGCGCTCCGCACCTCGATTTCCGCCAGGAGCATCCGTGCCCGTTCGGCGAATCCGCGATCGTTTCCGTTGGCCGCGATCCGGAGCGGGTTCACGGCTGCGCCGTAATCCTCCGATGCGACGAGCGCACAACCGAGGTTATAGGCGAATAAGGGATCGTCGTTCGCCGGCGCAAGTCCTTGCGCGAATATCTCGGCGGCCTCCCGGTATTCGCCCGCCTGAAAACGTTCGATTCCGCTCTGATTCAGTTCCGCCCTGCTCAATCCGGCGTTATTCAATTCGACCTTGTCGTGCGCAAAAAGAGGAACGACAATCCCCGCGAACACGGCGCTGAACACGGCGCAAAACGCAGTGCAAAACACGGCGCACCGAACGGACCATGGGGCGGCGCATGGGACGGCACGACAGGGGAACGGCGGTCGAAAACGATTCATGGCCCGATGGTTGTGATACTGAACACGATTGAAATGTCACGAAATCGACGATTCGGGAGCCTGCTCGAAAAACAACTGCGCCGGGAAGGTATACCGGAAACGCGATGCAGACGAACATTTGGTCACGTCCGCCTGCGGCTCAACCGGCTTCGATCAAACGGTTCCGGTTTCTCATTCTCCGGCGGGACCGAACATCATTTTTTTAACCCGGATGATTTCACCCTCGGTCGGTTCGATCAACACCCGTTGCGAAAGGGCGCGGAAAAGGTATTTCTCTTTTGCGAGAGCGGCGTCGGCATACTCGAAACCGACGGAATGCAGTCGGTCGATCAGGCCGAGAATACGCGCCATAAACAGCGTCGGAACAACCAGATCGGCCAAAGGGACAACGCTGGAGACGGTGTTGACACGGCCTTGGATATGCTCCGATTGGAGCGATTCGTCGCAAGGGCCCATGCAGGCGAAATACACTTCCTGAACAACCTGCGGCGTGTTTTCGGATGACGGGCGAATGGAAATCCGCGCGACGACGCCTTGATGATCCTCTTTGTAGAGCGCTTCGAGCAGGTCTTTGCCGCAGTGATCGCAGGGAAGAGGCAAATAGGCGTCTTCAATCAGGTGAATCGGACGGCGCTGTACCGTGGAATTCGGAAAATACCGCGATAACAGGCGGGAAAAACCGGTCGTCAGGAGGTGGGACTCCAGCATTTTCGCATCGAATACCCGATAATCGCGAATGTGGCCTCCGGATTTCAACTCGGCAAGCGTTTGCAAAAGCGCCGGCGATATCGGAGTCGAGTAAAAACCGAGGAAACCGTCGGCCCGGGCATGTAACAGCCGTTCCAAGAGTTCCGGTTCTTCGCTCTCTTTGACGGAGGTGCGGGTCGACGCCTTGTGCCGGGGGCTGACAAGCCAACGGAACGAAAGAAAACTGAATTTTCCCGGGATCGGCTCCACGGCACAAAAATCGCCGTTTCCCTCGGGAAACGCGGCGATGACAGGCTCCGTATGGAGACCGAGTTCGACCAGAAAATCACGGGCGAACCTGCCCCATCGATCGCCTTCGGCGGGAACTTCGTTAAAATCGATTGCTTGCATAAATCCCCCCTATATTCCGTCAACACGTGATTGAACGCCGGGCCTGATTCGCCGTTTTGGCGAAACACCTGACGGCAAGTTTATCACACTGTTGCATTTCCGACAAGAATCGAGCGGGAAAAACCATGTTTCCCGGCGTGCGCTTCCCCGGAGTCCGCTGATACGGTACAATCGGATGAAGACCCCCAAAATAAACGCATCCACCATCGGGACCGTGTTTCATGCCCCTGTCCAATCTGCGCATCCTGTTCGTCGCTCTGTTGCTCTGCGCCTTCTGTTCTTCCCGGGCGACCTATCGCGACTGGGCCCTCATCGATTCGATGCACCGAATCCGTGAAAAATCCCTGGTGTCCCCATCCGAATCGATGTTGTTCGAATCGGCGATGTACGGCATGACCTCGGGGCTGGAGGAACGGGGCGATTATTGGTCCCAATTCATCCCGCCGCAGGAAATCCGGGAAATCGAAAACGAGATCAACAACCGCATCGAGGGAATCGGCATCCTGTTCCAGTACGGCAAAGACAACCGGGAATATACGGTCTTGTACCCGATTTTCGATTCGCCCGCCCGCAGAGCGGGCATCCGGGCCGGGGATGCCATTCTCGCGGTCGACGGCGTCCCAATCGCCGGTCTGCCGTTTCAGGACGTTTCCGGCATGATTCGCGGAGCACCGGGCAGCAGCGTCCGACTGGAGGTCCGACACGCCGGCGATGAAAAAACGGAAACGCTTTCCGTCGAACGGGACAGGGTCGTGCCGCGAAGCGTGCTGGGCGATACGCTCGATTCGGAGGGCAAGCCGCGATTTACCCTGGCGACTCACCCGGAAATCGCCTACCTGAACATGAATGCGGGATTTACGGATACGACGGCCGAGGAAGTGCGCGAAGCCTTGACGCATCTGCCTGCCGAGGTGGAGGGGTTGATTCTCGACCTGCGCAGGAACCCCGGCGGCTACGTCGACGTATGCGTTGAAATCGCCGACATGTTCGTCAAGCCGACCGGGAAATACAAGCACATCGTTCTCACCCGGGAGCGAAACGGGAGAATCCGGGGGCGGCACACGGCGACGACGAACACGCTGTTCGACAAGCCGATCGTCGTCCTGATCGACGGCGGCAGCGCCAGCGCCTCGGAAATCCTCGCGGCCTGCCTACAGGATTTTCAACGGGCGAAAATCGTCGGAACCCGCTCCTACGGCAAGGGAACGGTCCAGGAAACCTTCGATTTGCCCATGCGTTTCGGAATGCTCAAACTGACCGACGCGAGTTACTGGAGGCCGAGCGGCAGGAATATCAACCGGTCCGCGGGCGCCCCGCCGACAGAGGAATGGGGGGTCGGCCCCGATCCCGGCGGCGACGTTTCCGTTTCGAGAATACAGGCGTACGCATCCTCTCGGATCCGGTCGTTTCGCGCGAATGTGCCCGATGCCGACGTCGAAAAACTTGCCGCGGCAACCGTCGCCCACATCCGGCACCACGGCAAGGAAATACTCGAAGAGGAAGACGAAATACTCGGGGACACAAGCGTTGAAACCGACGATAAAACAGGCGTTGAGTCCGGCATTGAAACAACGTCGGTCGGTTCCGGCGAGGAGGAAACGACGGCAAACAGGCCCCTGCCCGATACCCATGAGACGAATGCAACGAATGGCAACACCGTGTCGTCCGTTCCCGAGCCGTTCACCCTGAAGGGAAGCGCCCCCTACTACGATCTCCAATTGTTGAAGGCGATCGAATTGCTGCAAAAAGGAACCGCTGATACACTGGAAACGCGGTGAAAACGGGCAGTTGGCCAAGCCTGCCTGCCGCACTCGCTCGACCGTAATTGCTGTTTGTGTAATGATATAAACGGATCGTTCGATCGGCGGACACTTATTCTTTGCGTGATCGCTATTATCGCCATTATCGTCGTATTTCTCAAAATCGATTCAAGCACCCGCGTTTTACGGACGATAAGAGCCGGAAGAAACCCGCTCGGGGATTGTATACCGTAAACGGCATGATATACCGAAGCCGGCCCCGTTTTCCGTATTAAACCGCCTGTTTACCTTCGGCAGTGTNNAATTTCAACTGCCTTCAGTATAATCCTCCCGGCCGCCACGGACACGCCCGTGTGGCACGCACTCGGCTTCAGGAAATCTCAACGGGTTCAGTAATCCTGAAAGCAATGGAAATTTCCCATCACTTTGAGAGACCGGCATGAAAAAATCGCTTTCGATCGGTATGGACGTCGTCCCGCTTTCCGTTATGTACGCCGTCTTCGTGTACGCCGTCTTGTTTGTCGCGGTACCTTTGAAGGCGTCGAATCCCCTGGGGGGAATGGTCGATGGGATCAAAAATCTCACCCGCCGCAGTGTCGAAGCGGACCCGAAGAACGATTATGTCCTGGACACGACCAACGGTCCGTGGATGATCCATGTCGCGATCTTCAACGGGCCTACGGCGAAAGAAGACGCGAAAACCCTCGTCCTCGAATTGCGTAACAAGTACGCGATGAAAGCCTTTCTTTTTGACAAGACGTTTAAGCACGATTTGAAGGCGGACGAGGCGCCCGCGCTGGGTTATGGTGCAAAATACCAAAAACATGGGGAAAACCACGAATATGCGGTCCTGGTCGGCGATTTTCAATCCATCGATGAAACCGGTTTTCAAGACACGCTCAAGCAAATCAAGGCTGCGACACCTGAATGCTTGAAGCCGGATCAAGGCAAAAAAGGCCCCAAAACCGCTTCCCAAAAACTCGCGTCGTCCTTCTTTTTGCCGCCGAACATGCTCGGCGCGCCGCTCGCAAACGCCTTCGCGACACCGAATCCGCTCCTGCCGCCCGGGAGCCGATGCGGCGTCGTCGACGAATTCATCGAAAAACTCAATTCGGTCAGCGAGTACAGCCTCCTGAAGAATCCCGGCCGGTACACCGTATGTGTCGCGACCTTTACGGGCGAAGTACATATTTTCAAGGACCAGGCTGCGCTGGACAAATTCGTCGATGAAAGCGACCGCGGCAAGGCGAACCGCGGCAAGGGAAGCGAACTGGAAAAGGCGGGCCGTGCGGCCGTGATTCTTTGCGAACTGCTCCGGGCCAAAGGATACGAGGCTTACGAATTTCATGACAGGAATTCCAGCATCGTCACCGTGGGCGGCTTCGATATGATCGGGACCCGGTCGCCCGACGGCCGGATCCGGCAACGGCCGGAAATCGTCGATATCATGAACCGTTTTACGGCCCAACGGGTCAATCCGTCCCAATACGCCGGTTCGACGAACAGGACCATTGCCTTCGAACCGGTCAAGGTCGGCGGAATCGAATGCGACCTCCAACCGAAGATCATCGAAGTTCCCAAACGCCCGAGAAAATAAGACCAACTATACCGTAAACGGCCTGACAATCCTCCTGCGCACCATCGCCTGCCGCCCGGAAAGTCGTTGTCCACGTCGTTGTCCAAGCTGTTGCCCAAACCGTTGTCCGTCATTCACTGTCATTTCCTGTGCGAATACGGCTCCCTGAACGGGGGGGAACAATCACTTCTTGCCGTCCTGCCGTTGCTGCGTGAACAGGGAGTCCGGCCGAACGTCCTCGCCCCGACGGAAGGAAATTTCATCGCGGCGCTGCGCAACGCCGGGATTGAAACGACACCGTTGCCGTTTGCGCAAACGGATTCCCTGGAACACAAACGCCGCCGCCTGGCCGGTTTATTGGGGTCGCTTCGCGGTTCCGGCCGGCTCGATCTCCTTCATGCAAACAGCCTCTCGATGGGACGTCTGAGCGGACCCGTCGTCGCCGCGATGCGGACCCCGAGTATCGCCCATCTTCGCGATATCATCAAATTGCCGAACGCGGCGGTCGATGACCTGAACCGGCATTCCCTCCTGCTTGCCGTTTCCGATGCGACCCGACGGTTTCATCTTGCGCAGGGAATCGACGCGGAACGTTGCCGCACGCTCTACAACGGCATCGATCTCGAACGTTTCAAGCCCGGGGAAGCAACCGGATATCTCCATCGGGAACTTGGTTTGCCGGACCACCCGGAGGATCGGGCTCCCCTGCTTGCGACGATCGGCCAGATCGGGCTGCGCAAAGGGCAGGATACGCTGTTCGACGCGCTCGATATCCTCTTCGGAGAATACGGCAAACACGGCAAATATCACGACTGGTTTCGCTGCCCGCCGCACTTGCTGCTTGTCGGTCGGCGCTGGTCCGAAAAGGCGGAATCACGGGAATTCGAACAACGGCTCCGGGCTCGGGCCGAACATCCGCCGCTCAAGGGACATGTTCATTTTCTCGGTGTTCGCGACGATATCCCGGCGTTGTTACGGGAAGTGACGTTGTTGATTCATCCGGCCCGACAGGAACCGCTCGGACGTGTGTTGCTTGAAGCGGCCGCAAGTGCCTGTCCCGTTATCGCGAGCGCCGTCGGCGGAACGACCGAAATTTTTCCGACCGATCTCGAAGCCGCGGCCACGTTTCCTCCCAACAATTCGGTTTTTCTTGCAAAAGTGATTTGCGAATTGCTTGATTCTCCGGTTCAAAGACGTAAAATGGGAACTTCGGCGAGGGAATACGCCGCGCGGACATTCGATGCGCATGCCGCAACCGAATCCCTGATACGCCTTTATCGCGGCGTTTGTTCCGAAGCCGGTCCTGTTTGCCGCCCGGCCGCCCGTTGACCTTCCGGGCAGTGTTGGTTCCGGTGGGCAGGTTCCCGAATCGTCGGCTTCGAGAAATGGTGACGGCTTTCAGTAGAACTTCCCGAGACCAAGCGGCAACTCCAACCGACTTCGGCAACGATGGAGCAGCAAATCACGCGAGAACTTGAAACGATTTCACGGGAAAACGGTTTCCGTATTCTTTACGCATGCGAATCGGGAAGCCGGGCCTGGGGATTTCCTTCTCCGGACAGCGATTTCGACATCCGTTTCCTTTACGCCCATCCGCTCGACTGGTATCTCTCGATCGAGGATCATCGCGACACCTTTGAGACGATGCTGCCGAACGACCACGACATTTCCGGTTGGGAGTTGCGCAAGGCGCTTCGCCTGTTTTCGGCCGGCAATCTCGGCCTCTTCGAGCAATTGCATAGTCCGATCGTTTATGTCCGCGACGAGGCGTTTCACCACCGGCTGCTCGGAATGATCCCGGCATTCTTCCAGCCGAAGCGTTCGCTTTACGCTTACCTGAAGATGGCCCAGCAGCATGTTCCGCAGGAAGACGCCCGGGACCGGATGGGTATCAAAAGGTTTTTTTACGTCCTCCGCCCGTTGCTGGCCTGCGAGTGGATTCTCGCGAATCGTTCGATGCCCCCGACGGAATTTCGGCAATTGTTGGACGCCGATTTGCTTGCGCCCGGGCTGGCTCGCGAACTACTTGACATCATTCAACTTAAAGCGGAAACACTGGAAAAGAGTTTGTTGCATCCCTCCGTGGCGATGTTCGATTGGATCGGGGAAGCGATACCGAGAATCCGCGAAGCCGTCGAAACGATCGACCGTCCGACCTCGCCCGGTCCCGTCGAAAAACTCAACGCGTTTTTTCGGGACACGATTCAGTAACAGCGGAACTTCCATGACGTTCGGTAGATCACGATGACGTCCACACCCAATCCGCTCGGCCCGTCGCGCTATTTTCCCGACCCGGACGAAATCGAGAATGATTACGGAATCGTCGCTCTCGGTTTGCCGCTTCGCCGGGAAATTCTTGTCGACGCCTATTCGCATGGAATCTTTCCCTGGCCCCACGGCCGGGGCGCCGTTCCGTGGTGCTCTCCCGATCCGAGGGCCGTGTTGCCGCTCGAATCGCCGCATTGGAGCCGTCGCCTGTTGCGGACCGTTCGCAGCGGAAAATTCGAAGTGAGCTTCAACCGCGACTTCGCCGCCGTCATCCGGGCCTGCGCGACGACCGGCAACCGGACCAACGAAATGTGGATTACGCCGGCAATGCGAAGGGCCTACATCAATCTCCACGAAACCGGCCTCGCGCACAGCGTCGAAACCCGGCTGGACGGCGTGTTGGTGGGCGGAACATACGGTGTCGCGATTCGCGGCCTGTTTGCCGGGGAATCGATGTTTCACCTCGTCACGGACGCTTCCACGGTCGCGATCCACCACCTTTGCGAACATTTGCGCGCCCGCGGCTTTTCATTGTTCGATATTCAAATGCTCACCCCGCATACGGCCCGGTTCGGAGCCGTGGAAATCTCCCGGGCGGAATATGTCCGCCGCCTCCATGCGGCGTTGAAATTGAAAAACGTCCGTTTTCATGACGGACCGGAACCCCCCGCCCCGCCTTCATGAGCTATTCCGCACGTCGCAGCCGGGTCGACGGCCCGCCCCGGCGTCAATTCGCGCAGTGTCAATTCGCGCGGCGTCAATTCGCGAACAGGCCGGTCGCGTACCAGACTCCGTTGGACCCTCTGCGCATATCATAGGAATAGTAGGCGTTTCGACCGCTGACCCCGCGCCAGTGCCCGGAAGAGAGCCGCCAACATCGAACACATTCGATCGCCGCGACAAGAACCGATTCGCCGGGCCAGCTCTCGGCACACACTTCCGACACCATGTGGCCCGGAAGCTGCTTCATGAGGCGATGGAACCGGGCGTCGAAATTCTGGTGTCCCTGGACACGGATACGAGCCATGTATTCGCAATGCCCCGCAGCCTCGACGGCCAAGGCTTCCGAAAAGCTCGAATTGGTGCTCGCGGGACGATCCGGATGCACCCGGACGGCGTAGATCAGGGAGCGTTGCGACAAGGAACCGCCCGGCAACGTGAGAATCGTTTTTACCTGGCCGACGGTATAGATGTTGCGTTTGAGAAACGGAAACACGCTGACGACTTTTCCGAAGTGCGGCGATTCGGCATCCCGGTAATCGACGATGGAAAGACCCGGGAGCGAAAGCATCTCGGCATATTCCGGCTGCCGGAAAAAGGGCGAATCGACCGGAATTTCAAGCGGAACATAGTCTTTATAAAGAGATCGAAGCGATTCGTCGGCAAGGACGTTTTCAAAACGGCGGCATAACTGCGCGTCGGTTGCCGCAAGCGCTTGATCGGCATGTGGTTGGCCGGGAAGCGGTCGGGCCCGCCGGAAATCATCCTGTCTCAACCCGCTCCGCACGTCGCGCGAATAGGAGACCTGTTCGATCGCGCGGTTTTTTTCGCGACTTTGCTCTTCAGGACGGTTTTCCGCCCGAAAATAGATGAGCAGCATTTTTTTCGATTCTTTTGCCCGGGCGACGGCTCGGTCGATATCCTTTTCCCATTGGAGAGAGCCCCCATCGAGAGGCCCACTTTCGAGGAGCCGGGCCGGCTCGACAGAAGACGTTTCAGGCTCCCGGGCATCCGTTTTCAGCGAATCCTCTTTCAAAGGCTCAGGCGGAGACACCTCCGTTTTGTTTTCCTGCTCATTCTCGCGGGCCGGATTCTCGCGGGGACAGGCCCCGGTCGCACATTTTTTCGTGGGTGCGCACGGTTCGGGAGAATAGTCCGAGGCGGCAAACCCGTCGCTCCGGGCCAAGGCGCCCCAGAGGAAAGGGAAAGCGGCGAAAAGCGGTAACAGAAAAGCCAATCGTTTTAATTTTCGGCGTCTTGTTTTTCCGAAAAAACGGTAAATTCCACCAAGATTTCCTAAAGAATGATTTTCTTCCTGTTTACCTGATCGTTTTTTATTGATACAATCATCCATGTCGATGAAAATCCTACAATCGGATTCATTCCGTGAAACAGCGTCTCGCATCGATACTCCTTGAATGAGTCAGGAGAATCCAAAAGTCCAATTATCATTCGAACTCTCCCATTTTATGGGCAAAAGTGATTTCCGAAAAAACAACTCCTTTTGCGGCCGATCGAATATCAGACCTGATCGGATAACCAACCCCCGGACGGTCGGGAAGACCCAACCCGTGCGCGATGAATACACGATGTGTCCATAGCGACTATGCCAAGTATTCCGATTATACCGCCTAAGAAGGTTGGGGGGAATTATACCAGAGGATGCCATGAAATCAACCGGCCTTTTGGGCCGCATCCGAAAAAAAGAGAGTCAATCCACCCAAAACTCCTAATAGTCCCAAATAACCATGATGTGTGGACTTACTGATCTGTGAAAAAAGCATGAACGTAGCGGCGACGGAGGAAGCCTCGCGGTCTTTTCGACGATGCGTCGCGCAGGTGCGGTCGGGCCGATGCATCAAAATTGATCCGCGGGTCTATGCTGAAGGCTGTTGAAATTGCCCGAAGACAACTTTCAAGGAGCGTGCCCACCGAAACGACCCTGCCGAAGGTATACGGGAAACGCGATGAAAACGGACATTCGGTCAAGCCTGCTTGCCGCACTCGCTCGCCATAATGCAATGGCAAATATCAGGTTACACGTTGTGTTCGAGCGGCAGGCGATTGTTCGCGGGAGCATTTTCGGGCCGTTCGAAGTATAAACAGGCGGTTAAAACGGAAAACTCAACCGGCTTCNNNGGGAAAATGAAAAAGAAAAAAAACGTTCGATTGGCCGTTTTTCTCCCCATTTGCGTTTTGACGCTCTACCTTCCCATGGGGGAAGAGGCCCAGGCGCAATTGCGTCGAAACGGCCGCCATGGACGGTCCACCACGAGTTATCGGTATCAAAAAGCGGTTTATCAGGAAACGGCCAAGGCCCGTACCTTCGATAACGCGGAAGAATTCGTGGNNGAAGCTGAAAAACGCGTTTCGGACTCCGAGCCGATCCGATGAGCTTGCCGCGCGGCAAAAACTGCTCGACGCCGCAAACGCGCTGGAAGCGACGCTCCGGCGCAAACCCGACCGGGAAGCCGCCAACGCATTGCGGGAACGGCTTGCGCTCGGCAAATTGATCGTCGCGTTGCAACGACAAGAAGGTCCCGACGCCAACGTGCTCGGAGAAACGTTTCGTATTTTCCTCGGTAATCCCGGGGATTTCGACGGGATCGACTTCGACACCTTCCATGCCGTTCGCGACGCATTCCGCCGGCTCTACCGCGTACATTCGGCCCGGCCCGACCATGCCGCCGCCCAGTTTCAAAAGGTGTGCGATGAGTTTCCCGGAAAAATCAAGGCGTATCTTGATTCCGCCGCGGCGCCGGAAGCGAGGGACATTTCCGAAGTCCTCGTCTGGTTCGATGATCTCGGTCACACCTTCCTGCCGGAAGCCAAAGACATTCTCGCGCTCGTTCGCGCCAACCTCCAGCAAAAGAACCTTTGCGGTTCGGCCTGTGCCGCCCTCGTCGCCGCCGGCTTCGAAAGAACCTTCGACGAGGATTTCGACATCAACGACACCGTCGCGGGAACCAGGATTCAAGGCAGAGGGCATGTCAACGGCTGCGCTTTCGCCGAATTGGTCCCGAACAATCATTTCGCACAAATCCGGATCAACCTGGAAACACAACTGCATTCCGATACGGTCGGTCGTAACGGCCCGGTAACAATTTGGACGGCGACCGAAGGAACCATCCAGGCGGCGAAATCGCTCCTGGTCGGTTCCTCCGACGTGAAACTGACGCCTTCGTCCGCCAAGGCCCGGCTTCAAAGCCGAACGACCGGCTTGCGGATCGACGGTTGCCGGGTCGTCCAGTGCATCGCGAAAAAGCAGATCGCGGAAAAACAGCCGCAGGCTCAGGCCGAAGCCCGGCGACGTGCGGAAAAACGCATCCGCGACCGGTTCGATGACGAAGTCGTTCCCCGTATCGACGATGTCAACGTCCGTTTCCGCGATTTGCTGCAAAAACCGCTTCGTGAAATCAATCTTCTCCCGAAAGTCTGGGATTTCGCGACGACCGAAACGGCCCTGCTCACCTCACTGGTTCTTTCGGACACATTCCTCCCGACGACCTTCTCCGCCGCAGCGTCCGAGAAGCCGAACAGCGATCTCTGGGTCCGGATACATCAATCCGCGATCGCCAATTACGGCCAACGCGCCTTGGCGGGCAAGCAATTCACGCAGCAGGAACTTGTCGACCTGATTCTCAAGCAAACGGGCGAAATTCCCGAAGCGGCCCGGCGCGATATCGACCAGGGGCCTTGGAAGATCAAATTCACGGACAACGCCCCGCTGGGCGTCGTTTTCAAGGACGACACGATCCGGGTCACGATCACCATCAACGAATATACCTCGTACGAGAAAAAAGAGGGGGAAAACCCCGTTTACACGGCCGCGGACATCAAACCGAACGCGTCGTTTTCCCGGACGGAGGACGTCGACATCCTGATCGTCTTCAAAATCAAACGGGACGACGGAAAAATCACGCTCGTCCTGGACGAGGAATCGCCCAAGGCGTCCGCGCGAAAACGGGCCGGCGGGGCGCTGACCGCCATCACCTCCGTGATTAACAGCCGATTGAAAAAAGCGGAACTCCAGAAGGAGTTCGAAATGAAACCGATCGCGCTGAAAAACGAGTGGGAAGGCCATACGTTGACTTCCGACCATGCTGCGACGCCGGACAACGGTTGGCTCGACCTCGGTTGGAAGTTCGACTGATCGGATCCATGGCGATGATTTGCGGAATGCCGGCCGGCAACGGCGGGCTGTAATCGACGGCTGTAATTGACAATCGACCGCCGGGCACGGATAATTGTTCATTCGTATCCCGACGGTCGTTTTGTATTCTTGTATGTCCAACACGCTTGAAATTTCCCGATACCCGTCGTCGTGACCTCATTGTCGCAACCTCATTGTCGTGACCTCATTCCCGTCAACACACTTGTCATTCCGTGTCCGAACACAGCAACAACGCACAATCGCCGGCCGGTTCCGGTAAAGCCTGGGGGGGCGTCTTCACCGAGGCGACGGACTACCGGGTCGAACGTTTCACCGAAAGCATCAGTTTCGACCGCCGCCTGTACGAACAGGATATTCGCGGCTCCCTGGCCCATGCGACGATGCTCCGTGCGGTCGGCCTGCTTACCGACGACGAACTGGAACGGATTGAGACGGGTCTCCTCGCGATTCGTCGCCGCATCGAGGACGGTTCCTTCCCGTTCAACGTCGAACTCGAAGACATCCACATGCACATCGAGCACGCCCTGATCGAACTGATCGGGGACGTCGGCCGCAAACTGCATACGGCCCGGAGCAGGAACGACCAGATCGCGACCGATCTGCGTCTTTGGGCCCGGGATGCGATCGAAACGATCGACCGGCGCCTGCTCGACCTCCAAGCCGCATTCCTCGGCCGTTGCGACGCGGACTTCGATGTCATCCTTCCCGCGTACACGCATACGCAACGCGCCCAGCCGGTCCTCGCGCCGCATTACTGGCTCTGTTATTGCGAAAAATTCGAACGGGATCGCGGCCGGCTCGCCGATTGCCGCCGCCGGACCAAC
>DOMV01000463.1 GCA_003509805.1 Planctomycetaceae bacterium | reverse complement strand
TTCTTCCGCAACCGGTAGATCGCTCGTCCCGGCCGTGATGACGGCGACCTTCCCGACACGCTTCGTCGATTTGCCTTTGTTTCCCCGGCCTTGGTGTTTTTGGTCCCGGTTGCCTTGACTTTTCGTCTCCGGCAGGCGGAACGTCCGCGCCGTTTCGTTGTACCGGCCTTCGGGAAATTCGGCCCGCAACCGTTCGGCTTTCTCAGGGGCCACCCGGGTCGCCAGCCCGGCGATTCCATGCGCCCGCATCAAATGAAATATCTTCAGCAGCATCTCGGCCGTCTTGCCTTCGGCGTACACGACTTCCGGAAAACCGCAACGCCGTTCCCGGTCCGTATCGAACTGGGTTTCCTCCAGGTCGGCAAAACCGTGACACGGCGGCGCGGAAATACGTTGATGCTTTTTTGACATGGCGTCATGATGTTCGGGGATATCGGGTCGCGAGCCGCGGCGGGCGGCAGGCCGATACTACGTGACGTCGCAAACCTCGATCGCCTGGCGGAGCGATTGGAGGTCGGATTTCGGGTGGAACTCGTGGGCGACGAACCCGGTAAACCCGGTCGCCAGGATCGCCCTCATGATCGGCGGATAAAAAAGCTCCTGGTGTTCGTCCAGGTCTTTGCGACCCGGGACGCCCGCGGTGTGGTAATGGCCGATCACGTCCTTGTATTCCTTGATCGTGTCGATGATGTTTCCTTCCATGATCTGCATGTGGAAAATGTCGTACAGCAATTTGAACCGCTCGCTGCCGATTTTCCGCGCGATTTCGGCGCCCCATTTCGTGTGATCGCAGTGGTAATCCTTGTGACCCCGGGCGTTGAGCAGTTCCATCTGGAGCGTCACGCCGTGCTTCTCGGCCGAAGGAAGAACCCGTTTGAGGCCGATGACGCAGTTCTCGATTCCTTCCTCGTCGCTCGTTCCCTCCCGGTTGCCGGAAAAGCAAATCAGGTTCGGGACTTTCTTTTCCGCGGCGAGCGGGATGACCCGTTCGTACGCTTCGACCAACTTGTCGTGGTTTTGCAACTTGTTGAAACCGACCGGTATCGAGGCGCCCGGCACATTTCCCATCGTCACGATCATGTCGTTCTTGAGCATCAGGTCCCACGCGTCCGGATCGAGCAGGTCGATCCCGGGCATACCGAGCTTCTTGCAGATGCGGCAGAATTCGTCGAGGGGATATTTTCCGAAGCACCATTTGGAGACCGATTGCCGGATTTTGCCTTTGGGAACATAGGTTTCAACGGCCTCAACGGTTTCGGCAACCTTCTCCGCGGCGGACACCGCCTTGGAAGCCCCGAGCGAAGGCAGTATGAATCCCGTTGCGGAAACGGCGGCGGTCTTTAACAGGGAACGACGCGTGATCGGAGACATGGCAACCCTTTCGTGATCGTATTGTATCGATGACAAAAAAAAAGAGATACTGGAAACGCGGTGACGTTGGTTGTTTGGTGACGACTGCTTGTTGCACTCACTCACCGCAACGTCCTTGTAAATATCGGGTTGCACGGTTCGTTCGAGCAACAAGCGCGTTCGAGCGACAGGCGATTGTTCGCGAAAACCGTTTCAGGCCGTTTGCGGTATAAAAACCGACGGACCCGCGAATCAGCGGCGACCGCTTCTTCAACCGGCTTCGACCTCGAACGTCTTGCCCGTGATTTTTTCGAACGCCTCGACGTATTTGGCCCTGGTCCCGGCAACCACTTCGGGAGGAAGCTGCGGGGGCGGCGAATTCCGGTCCCATCGGGCGGTAAGGAGCCAATCACGGACGAATTGCTTGTCGAACGACGGTTGACTTTTGCCCGGCTCATACTGTTCGGCGGGCCAAAACCGCGAACTGTCGGGCGTCAGCACCTCGTCGATCAAAAGGAGTTCTCCGTTCAGATGGCCAAATTCGAATTTCGTGTCCGCGATGATGACGCCCCGGCCCGCGGCATACCCGGCACCCTTGGTAAAGATTTCAAGCGATTTCCGCCGCAGTTGTTCCGCCGTGTCGCGGCCGACGATATCGACCGTCTGCTCGAACGAGATATTTTCATCGTGCCCGGTTTCCGCTTTGGTCGAAGGCGTAAAAATCGGTTCCGGCAATTTCGAACTTTCGAGCAACCCGGGCGGCAATTTCAAGCCGCAAACGGTCCCGGAGCGTTGATATTCGTTCCAGCCGCTCCCGCTCAGATAGCCGCGGACGACGCATTCGATGGGAACGACCTTGCATTTTTTCGCCAACGTCGAACGGCCCGCCAGCGCCGCCTTGTCCGTCCCCGGCGGCAACGGCATTCGATTCACATCGGTCGTCACCAGGTGGTTCGGGACGTCCAGCATGTCGAACCAGAATTCGGCCATCCGGTTGAGCACGCAACCTTTTTGCGGAATCCGCGTCGGCAGGATCCAGTCGAACGCGCTGATCCGGTCGCTGCTGATTAGGAGCAGGCTGTCGCCCAAGTCGTAAATATCGCGTACTTTGCCGCGCTTCGGCGACATTCCCGGAATTGAAAAATCGTTCTGCATAACCTGTTCGGTAGTAAAAAGTTTCGTCACCGGCGCATCAACACCGTACCGGGTGGCGCACGTCGTCGGTTTTTTCGAGCCGTTCGTTCACTTGACGATGAGTTTTCGACCTTGGATGCGGAATACCGCCCCGACCGGTTTGGTCGTCGCGCGGAACAGGTCCGCGGCCGTTGCGTTTTTCAGTTCGAAGGAAATCCGTTGTTCCAGGGAAACACCGCGTTTCTCCAGGGCGGCTTCGTCGATTTCCAATTCCAGCCCGGCCCGGTCGGCCAGGGTTTCGAGCAATCCCCGAGCCGGCTGATCTTTGATTGTAAGTGTAAAGCGTATTTTTTCAAGCGGTATCGGCAGTCGCGTTTCCGGTTTCGACGTTCCGGACGGGTTGCCCTTGGACGGATTGCCCCCGGATGGATCGCCCGACTTTGTTTCGGCCGGCCCCGCATCGCGCGAACCCGGTTGCCGGTCGGTCGCCACGGATTCCAGCGCAAAGGCGTCCAGGGAAACCGGCGCGATCCGGCTGCCGTCTTTCGATACGAAATCGAATGTCCGGTCGAACCCGATCAACAGCAGGGTCAGTTGTTCGTAAACCGCCAATGCCGGCAGGTCCGTGCGATCCCATAAATCGTGGGGAAGCGTCTCAAGCCGCTCCCAGGAAAGGCCCGACGATTTGGCAACGCGCCCCAGGGCGTCCCGGGGGTCGGTCAGCATCGGCAGCCGGAGCGGGGTGCGCCGAAGGTATTTTTTCCCGGTTTTTTCCGGCAGGGATTCGATCCGTTTCCGTTGAAATGTCAACAACGATTCGAGTTGCCGGGCTGCCGTTTCCGGCCCGATATAAACGGTATCGCCCACGAAACAAACGCCCGGTTTCAACGCGTCGTTGTTCGACACATTGCCGGACTCCAGCGAAACCACGAGTCGCTGTAAAAGCGATTCGAGCGGTTCCCGTTCGACGTCCAGGTCGACAAGGATTCCCGGATCGACCCGGCGGTCGAGCAGGACGCCGCCCTTCTGCGATTCCACGAGTCGGACGACCGCGTCCCGCAAGGGCACCTCCGACCAGTGGACCGATACCGGGCGTTCCCGAAACGTTGGCCCTTGACGTGTTTGCCCTTGAAGTGCTGGCCCCCACAGTGTTTGCCCGAAGCCGGAAAGCGTCGAAAAAGCGAGCAGGATGAACGTGACGATGCGCGAGGAAGGGAGAAGGGAGAGGAGACGCGGGCGGATTCCTTGTCGTGACGGCTGAAGGGCGTGTGTCCTGAAAAGCTCCTTTCTCATTTCTCCCCTCTCCCCCTTTCCCTTCCGGATTCCCTCAAAAAAACGACGTTTTGCAGGCATTCGGACCGTTGCGCCATGGTCGCGATCTTCCGGGCAATCGTCTCGGCCTCGTCGAATCGATCCTCATAAAGGAATTGATAGACGATCATCCGGTACAACCGGTCGCGCACCATTTCCTCGGTAATTTGGGGGATCGTCCGGATCGCGTCTTCGTGGAGGCCCAGTTTCAATTGACCGCGAACGATGGTTTCGACCGACGCTTCGCGCACCCGCCGGCCGAGGACGCCCCATTGTTCCGGCATCAACTCCACGCCGCTGTCGACCTGCTCGGAAACCGCCGAGGCTTCGAACAGCAGTTCGCTTGCGTGCGACGGATTGCCAAGGCGGGAATAAATGCCGGCCAGTTGGACGTACAGGGGGATCCGGCGCCGCGCATCCCGCATTTCACGAATCATCGCCGGAATGGTCGCCGCAAGCGTTTCCGCGCGCGCTCTCTCTCCAAGCAGGCCGAAGATTCCCGCCACGTCCGCCGTCGTCGTCGCGCGTAAAACAAGCGGGGTTTCGTCGACAAGGGATTCGAGCGCCTTTTCGAGCAGGGCCGACGTTTCCCGGAGGGTCGATTTGTTCTTGTCCGCGGACAGGACGGGCCAGGCATGGGAGAGCCGTTCTTCCGTGACGACGAGGAGCAGTCGCGCCTTTGCCAGCCGGGCGTACCATTCCGGCAGTTTTGTGCCGTATTCGGAAAAAGTGTCTTCGGGCAACGACCGGATGCTTTTGTCCGTTTCGCGGATCACCTCCCGCAGCGCCGAGCGGTTTTGCTGCGAAAGCGGTCCCGACGCGAATCCGGTGGCAAGCGATTCCAGGGCCAGGACGCGTCCGAGCGGCGTCTGCTGCGACGTCGCAAGTTGGAATCCTTCTTGAAGCATCCGGGCACGAACACGCCGCTGGTATGCGTCCGTCCCGACGTACGGTCGCCCGATCGCGACATACGCGCGAACGATCCGCATGCGCAACCGGTCCGCGACCGCCCGGTCTTCGATACGTTCGAGAAGTTCCACCGCCGCCTCGAACTCCTCGCCTCGAATCCGTTGTTCCGCCGTGTTGGCCGGGTCCGCCGCAAAAACGGCCGCCGCCTCGGTCGCCGCATCGACTACGGTATTGGCCGTGGTATTGACAACGGTATTGACCGCGACATTGACCGTCGTTCCCGTCGCCGCCGTTTCGTTTGCCGAATCGTCGGGCCGGTCTTCTTCGACATGATTTGCCGCCGTATTCGTCTCCGTACTCGTCTCCGCATTCGCTTGAGGAACCGGTTCCCCGGCGCCGAGCCGTCTCAGCATGTCGTTCTTTCGGGGATCGTCCTGCATCTGGTCCAGCAGTTCCTCGATACCGGCCGTTTCCCCGGTCCGGAACAACTCGCGGATCAGCAGGACGAGCAAATCGTTTTTCTGCCGCGAGGCGGGAATGAGGTGAACCGTTTCGACGGCGTCATCGAGAAACCGGGCCCGAATCTGGGCCATCCCGATTTCCACCGGCGTCGATTCGGTGATGGTGACCCGTGTCTGCGATTTTTCCCGGACAAATTCAAGATAGGATTCCCTGGCCGCCCGCAATGTCGATTTCGCCGCTTCCGGGTCCGCGGCCGTGATCTGGAGCGAACCGACGCGCAGCAAATTGTCGACGCGATTGAACAGGTTCGCCTGCCGCCCCGCCGGCGCCGCAGCCTCGTGCAACGTCCGTCGCGCCCCTGCCTTGTTACCGCATTCCAGGAGGGACTGGGCCATCGAAAGGAGCGTCCGGATCATCCGCTGTTCCCCGACGCCGCGAACCGTTTCGGCGTCGATCGGTTCGATCGCCACCCGGATGATTTCTTCGCCGAAGCCCCAGTTGTCGTTGGCCGTGTCCACGATGTCAAGCCGTTCCGGAAGGATCGCCAAACCCCGCGCGGCGCGAATCAGGTTCGAACGCGGATTGTTGATAAGGGCGATTGCCGCCCCTTTGATCCCCGGCTCGAACAGTTCCGACTCCTCCAGTCCTTTGAGAAAAAGCGGGTGGATTTCCGCGTCGCACAGGAGTCGCGAACCGGCCAGGTACAAGAGGACCGTCGCCTGCTCCGTCGCATCGGGATTGCGGGCGAGTTGTTCGAAAACATCCTTGATGCACTGCCGCGTTTCGGCGACGTTCCCCACCGGCGGCCAGGGTCCCGTCGTCGGTAGCGCGACCAACGTCGGTTCGATCAATTCGAGCGGTTCCGGTCGCGCAATCGTCGCGATAATCAATTGAAACGCACGCGACTGTTCGACCGGAAGGGATATCCGGCCCGCCGTTTCGAGCGATTCCCATTTGAAACCGGCCCAAGCCTGCCGGCCTGCGAGAAATCGGGATGCGAGACCGCGGACGGCTGTGTCCGGAATCCGGTCGTTCGCCGACGCCGTCGCCTCGAAAAGCCGGGTAAGCCGTGAACGCTGGTTCAAATGACACAGCACGCGGACGACCCCCGCATAGGCGATCAGGCCGTCTTCGTTGTCGAGTTTCAAGTCGTTGTCGTAGACGATCCGGTTGTAATCGTCGATCGCGACCAGGGCGGCTCCCGAATGGTTCTGGCGCGACTCCATCATCGCGATCGCCGCGATCACGCGGGTTTTCATCGCTTCCAGGCTCGGCGTCCCGCTCAACAGGGGCAGGATGTCCCGGACGGTCAAATCGTGATCGAGCGCCAACTGGGCCAGGGCGATGTCCGTCAGGGCGCGCGACCGGAGGTAGGCACCTGGAATTTTCGAGGCGTTGCGCTGCAACTGCGAAAGCCCCTGTTTGATCGTACGGAACCGGCGATCATGGGAAAAGGGCAGCGATTCCGCCCGTTTGATCGTTTCGGAAGCCCGGTCGAACCAATAACGGTCCGACTCCCGGTCGAATTCGTCGTCCGATGTCAACACCGGCAAACGCTGGTTTTCCTTCCAGGCAACGTACAGAAAATAACCCGTGGGCAACGCGAGGAGAAACAGGGCGACCGTCGCGACCGTTGAAAGCCGGCGCACGGCATCCCAATGGCGTATGAGGAACGTCGTCAAATCGTTACGTATGGTCCGGCGTGCCATTGCGCCCCTTCTTCATGAAATATACTGGAAACGCGATGAA
>DOMV01000293.1 GCA_003509805.1 Planctomycetaceae bacterium | reverse complement strand
GAGGGAGCGGCGCACCAATTCTTCGGCCCGGACAATGAACGCGATCTTTGGGAAGTGAAGAAGGAAAGCAATAACGTAACAGTGCATTTGACACAAAAGCCCGTCGAATTATCCGTGAAAGCAATCACATTGTCGTCCCGACCCGGGCGAAAATGTGTTGGAATTGTTTGGCGGCAGCGGTTGGACCTTGATTTCCTGCGAGCAAACCGACCGTCGCTGCTTTGCGATGGAAATCGATCCCGCGTATTGCGACGTGATCGTCAAACGCTGGGAAGAATTTACGGGAAAAACGGCCGAACGCATTCCGTACAGTGAAAGGGCCGCCGATGAATAGAAAACGAAACGATTATCCTGTCTCTCCTATGGCCGATACGATCCGCGCGGGCGACTGCGGCGTTTTGCCCCGGGAATTGCCCGCAGGTTCCGTCGATCTCGTTTTTACTTCACCGCCTTACTTTAATGCAAAATCCTACTCGACATACGCAAGTTACGAATCGTATTTGGCAAGCATGCGGCGTGTCATCCGGCTTTGCCGCCGTGTTTTGTCCGAGGGCCGTTTTTTTGTTCTGAATTCCTTGCCGATTCTCATCGCGCGTCGCAATCTCGGCGAATCATCCCGTCGACTGGCGATTCCGTTCGACCTGCACCGGCTTGTTACGGAGGAAGGATTTGACTTCATCGACGACATCATCTGGCGGAAACCGGAAGGGGCTGGATGGTCGAGTGGTCGTGGTCGGCGTTTTGCGCGAGATCGGAACCCACTCCAATACAAAGCCGTTCCCGTAACGGAATACATCATGGTCTATCGAAAAACAACGGACAAATTGATCGACTGGCACCTCCGCCACCATCCTGACCGCGAGATGGTGCGACGGAGCCGTATCCCGGACGGTTACGAAAAGACGAACGTCTGGGACATCCCCCCGGCGAGCGACCCCCGGCATCCCGCCGTCTTTCCGTTGGAATTGGCCGAGAAAATCGTGCGATATTATTCCTTTATCGGCGACGTCGTTCTCGATCCCTTCGCCGGAACGGGCACGGTCGGCCTCGCCGCCGCACTCCTGGCACGGCGCTACGTCCTGTTCGATGCCAAGCCGGAATACGTCGCTGCGGCGCGGGAACGCATCCGCGCCGTCGTGAAGATCGACCGGGACGATTTTCCCCCGCATCCCGTTTGACGGTCCGGCACTCCCCTTCATTTCGAGGAAAAACATGCTTCTCTATTTGTCCACGCCTTTTACGCATCCCGATCCGTCGGTGCGACTTGACCGTTACCAAAAATCCTGCCGCGTCCAGGCCCGATTGATCGAGGCGGGCATCGCCTGCTTCAACCCGCTGGCCCATTCCGTTCCGGCGGTCGAACTCGGCGGGCTGACGGCCACGCACGCCCAGTTCATGGCGCTCGATCTGTCGATCCTTCGGCGCTGCGACGAATTGCTCGTCGTCGGTCTCGACGGGTGGACGGAAAGCGTCGGCGTCCGTGCGGAGATGTTCGAGGCGCTGGCCCTCGGCCTGCCCGTAACGCAAATCGAGGAAGCCGACATCGAGCGGCTGCCCGCGATCCCGAAGTCGGCCCGAAAATTTCTCGAATCGAAAATATTGACGGAGACCGCCGATGGCTAAAAAAATCGATCCGGCGAAATTGACGCCGGAAACGCTGGCGTTGCTCCTGACCAACGCCGGTCAAAAACGTGTCACGGAATCGCAAGTGACGGAAATCGCGGAGGCGGGCGGTCTGCTGGCCCCGGACGGCACGATCAACCTGGTCCGGTACGCCGCGTTCCTGGCCGGAAAATCAGGGGAGGCGACTCATGAAAGCTGAAAAAATCGATCCGCAATCGCTCAAGCCCGCCCGCCTGATGCGGCTTTTGAACACGGCGGGACTCGGGACGGTTCTGACCGAACACCGGCTCCGGCGGCATAGAAATCGTGCCGGTTATTCGATCGGTACGGACAAAACGATCAATCTGTTCCAGTACGCCGCCTGGCTCACGCAGGAGTTCTTCCGTGAAAAACGGGCGCCGAGGGACTATGCGGAAAAGAAGCGGCTGCAAACGATCAAGAACAACGAGGCGGTCCGCACGGCCCAGGACATCGGCGAACTGCCCCCGGTCGCCGATCCGAAACGGAAAGCCGAATCACTCCGCTCCTTCAAGGCGTTCTGCGAGAACTATTTCAAGGACGTTTTCTACCTGAAATGGTCGGAGGATCATCTTCGCGTCATCGAGAAGATCGAGCGTTCCGTCCGGCACGGCGGCCTGTTCGCGATGGCGATGCCGCGCGGGAGCGGCAAAGCACTCGCTCTGGACACTCCCCTTCCGACGCCGAACGGCTGGACGACGATGGGCGATATCCGAACCGGCGAGGAAGTGTTCGATGAACAGGGGAATCCCAGCCGGGTCGTTTTCGCAACGGATGTCATGCATGGGCATCCTTGTTTCGAGGTCGCCTTTTCCGACGGCGAGAAGATTGTCTGTGACGCCGATCATTTGTGGATGGTTCATAACGGTTCCGGTTGGGAAACCCGAACAACAGGATCGCTGGATTCCCGGTTTCCCTATCGTTTGCCTCCCACGTTCCCGAACGATAATCGACACATCGAATCGATTGTCCCGGTCCCTTCGGTTCCGGTACGCTGTATCCAGGTTGATTCGTCAAGTCGCCTGTATCTCGCCGGACGGAAAATGGTCCCGACCCATAACACGGTCCTCTGCCAGACGGCGGTGGTCTGGGCGGCCTTGTCCGGTGCGACGCCCTTCGTCTGCCTCATCGCGGCCAGCGCCGAGCGGGCGCAGAACCTCTTGGAAAATATCAAGACCTGGCTCGAATGCAATGTTCCGCTCGCGGAGGATTTCCCGGAAGTCTGCTTTCCGGTGAAATGTCTGGAACGGATCGCCAACCGTCAAAAAGGCCAAAAACATCTCGG
>DOMV01000433.1 GCA_003509805.1 Planctomycetaceae bacterium | reverse complement strand
ACCCGCTCTGCGTCCTGACCACGAAAGCCAACCTGTTGCTTGCCTTGTTCGGCGATTCCGCGAACAAAAGCGTGCGGGAGCCCGGCGTTTTCGCGTACGATTCGATCGTGCAGCCGGGCGGTTTTCCTGATCGTGCCGACCGGAATCCGCCAAAACGTTTTTCGTTGATCATCGGCAATCCGCCGTGGATCAATTGGGACCGGTTGTCCCCGGGGTATCGGGAAAAAACAAAACCGCTTTGGAACGCATACGGTTTGTTCAATCTCGACGCGAAAGCGGCACGGCACGGAGGCGCGAAAAAAGAATTGGCCCTCCTGATGCTCCTGCGGACGGCGGACCGGTTTCTCGTGCCCGGCGGCCGGCTGGCGATGGTCCTGCCCCTGTCCGTTTTCCGCACGGCCAAGGCGGCGGAAGGGTTCCGGCGTTTTCACCTTCTCCCCGACGATACGCCGCTCCGCGTGCTCCGTGTCGACGATTATTCCGGACAACGGCCGTTTCCGTGCGTTCATTCCCCGGTCGCGACCCTTGTTCTGGAGAAAGGCGGTATGACCGTTTACCCGGTCGCCTATTTTATCCGCGGGAAAGACGCCGCGATCCGAGCTTGCCGGGCAAAACCGTCCGATCCGTCAAACCGCCTTTCGGCATGGAGCGTGGAGGAACCGTCGAAAACGCAAACCGGGCATTTTCCAGATGATCCGTCGATTTTGAAAGGCCGGGTCGCGTTTCTCGGGGCGAACGCTGCCGGGGCAAGCGGAGTTTTCTGGATCGAAATCCTCGAAAAAACGTCCCGGGGAACGCTCCGCATACGTAATCTTGCCGATTCCGGAAAGCGCAAGGTTCCATCTCTTGAAACGGAAATCGAGCCGGACCTGGTTTATCCGCTCCTGCGGTGGCGCGATTTTGCCCGGAAAACCCCGGTTCCTTCGTCTTACATGCTCATTCCCCAAGACGCGGCCAAGCGGACGGGAATCGCGGAACAGGCGATGCGGCAATCCTTTCCGCTCACATTCCGGTATTTGGACCGGTTCCGTTCATTCCTGCTTGAAAGGGCCGCATACAAAAAACTGCACCGGGCCGATGCCGCCTTCTATTCGCTGTACAATGTCGGGCTCCGGACGTTCGCGCCGGTCAAAGTCGTTTGGCGCCGCATGGACCGGCGTCTCAGGGCCGTACTGGTCACGGAAATCGACGATCCGTTCCTGGGACGCCGTCCCGTCGTTCCCCAGGAAACCTGTACGATTCTTCCCGTCCGGACCGTCGAGGAAGGGCGGCGGCTCGTTGCCTTCCTGAACAGTGAGCCCGTACAGGAGCGAATCATTTCGTGCAGCGTCCTTGGCGGCAAGGGATTCGGTTCGCCGGGCCTACTCAAATTGCTCCAATCGAGTTGCGAATCGAGTTGCGATCACGGCAAGTGAACCGGCGCCCATTCTCCGGTCGCAGCGATTCGCTCCCGATTTTCATGCCTTGTGTGATACCTGGCATTTTCACTGCATTTTCACTGTATTTTCACCGCATTTTCACCGCATGCTCGCCGACAAAACCGCGATACCCTTTCCGCCAGGGAATGCGATTTTCGTCTTGCCGAATTTTCCCGTTCACTGTAGAATGGATCGCTCCGTCCGGATTGCGTCCGTTCGGTATGGATTTTTTCTTGCTTTATCCGAAGCCGGTTACGTTTTCCGCTCAAACCGCCTGTTTACCTACGGCTGTGTTGTTTCCGGTGGGCAGGCTCCTAATTCGTCGGCTTCGGGGAACTTCAATGGCTTTCAGTACATGATCGGCGCGATCGTCGTTTCGGATTCTCGCGCCGGGACTCGCGCAATGCAGTTGTTTCACAGGTTTTTCACGGAATTTTCGCAAACTTTTCACGCCATCCACCGGGGATATATTCATGAAATCATGTTGGCTCTCGCTCGCTTCCCACGTGTTGACCTTAAGCATGCTCGTTTTTTTCGGACTCGGTTCGCGCGCGACCTCCCCGGTCCGGGCTCAGCCGGCAACCTTGCCAGCAACCTTACCGGTGACCTTGCCGGTGACCTTGCCGGTGACCCCGGCGATCGATCCCGATCCCAATGCTTCCGCAGGTCCGCACGTAACTCCCGCTGACGGCTCCGATTCGCTTCAGGCCGTTAAGACGCTCGCCGATCCCATCCCGGTTCCGACGCTCGCACCGCGGCCGCAAGACAGGATTATCGCACGCAATTTTGCGAGAATCCTGCAAATTTCGCACCTGGAACACCCGAAAATCGACGACGAGATTTCCCGGAGGACGTTCAAACTCCTTTTCGAATTGCTCGATCCGAGTAAGCTCTACTTCAACCAGTCGGATATCGACGAATTCTCCCGTTATGAAACCGATTTCGACGACATCGTCAAAAGCGGCGACCTGACCGTCCCGTTCGCGATTTACAACCGGTTTCTCCTCCGCATCGACGAACGCATGAAGACCGTCGCGCAATTGCTCGAAATGCGGCACGATTTCACGGTCGATGAGGAAATGGTCAAGGATAAGAAGCTGTTGACTTATCCGAAAACCGAGGCGGAGGCGTTCGACCGCTGGAGAAAGCGGATCAAATTCGAGATTCTCGTCTTGAAAGGGGAAGCCCGGGACAAGGCGAAAGAGCGGGAAAAAGCGGCCGCGAGCAACGAGGAGCCCGCGAAAGTCGCGAAGGAAGACGCCGAGGATCCGATTCTCCGGCTGCGGCGCCGTTACAACGGTTTCCGGAAGCGCATGCTCCAGGTCAACGGAAAGGGCGCGAGCAACAACGACGAAGTGCTTGAAGTGTTTTTGACTTCCGTCGGCACCGCGCTCGATCCCCATTCGACCTACATGAGTCCCTCCACGTACGAAAATTTCCTCATCAGCATCGGTCTGCGATTGCAGGGCATCGGGGCGACGCTCACCTCCGTCGACGGTTACACGGTCATCAAGAACCTGGTCAAGGGCGGCGCCGCCCAGAAGAGCGGCCTGATCAAAGGCGAGGACAAAATCATCGCCGTCGGCCAGGGGAAGGAGGGGCCCATGGAAGATATTGTCGATTGGAAACTCAACGACGTCGTGAGCCGGATCCGCGGGGAGGCGGGCACGATCGTCCGCCTGGAAATCCTGCCGGACGACGGAGGCGCCCGAAAAACGGTGGAGATTACCCGTGAAGTCATCAAGCTCGAAGACAGCGCCGCCAAGGGCGAGGTGTTTGAAGTCGGGAACAAGGGGGACGGCACGCCGTACAAGATCGGGATCGTCAATCTGCCGAGTTTCTATTTCGACATGGATGCCGCCCGGCGCGGGGACCCGAATGCCAAGAGCACGACGACCGATGTCAGGCGGATACTGAAGGATTTCGTCGCCCAAGACGTCGATGCCGTCGTGCTCGATCTCCAGTACAACGGCGGCGGTTCGCTCCAGGAAGCGGTTTCCCTGACCGGCCTGTTCATCGAAACGGGTAACGTGGTCCAGACGAAGGACCAGATGCCGAATATGCCGCCGCGAATCCGGGCGTTGAACGATTTGGATCCCGGGGTCGATTGGACCGGGCCATTGGTGGTCATGGTTAGCAAATTCAGTGCCAGCGCGAGTGAAATTTTCGCCGGGGCGATCCGTGACTACCAGCGCGGCCTGATCGTCGGCGATTCCCGGACGCACGGGAAAGGTTCCGTGCAGCAGATGAAGGTTCTCGGTGAGGAACTCGGCCTGATCGACAACTCTTCCTACGGGGCGTTGAAGTTGACCATCCAGGGGTATTACCTTCCCGGCGGCGAGTCGCCGCAGCTCAAGGGCGTGGTTTCCGACGTGGTTTTGCCCTCGCTCAACGACGTCATCGAGGACATTTGCGAGGAAGATCTCGATTACGCGCTCAAATTCGAGAAAATTCCGGCGGCGGGCCAATTTCCCGTTTTCCAGTACGTCACCGCGAAACTCGATAAGGTCCTCCAGTCGGAATCCGATGCCCGGACAAGCAAAAACACCGAGTTCGACGCCTTGAAACGGGATATTGCCTTGTACAAGGAAATGAAGGCGAAAAAGACGATCACACTCAACGAAGAAAAGTATTTTGCCGAACTGGATCGGCTCAATGCCGATAAAAAGGAAAAAGAAAAATACGAGAAAATGGCGGAAAGCGAGGATAAGATCAAGCGGGATTTCTACCTCGACGAAGTCATGAACATCGCGGTCGATTACATGAACGAACTCCGCAAGGAAGGGGTTGCCTTCCCGAAAGAGCGTTCGAAAGCGCCGAAAAGAACCTTCTTTTCCGATCTTTTCGGCCCGTAACGGAATCGATCGTTGAAAACGGAAAGGCGTACCCGCCTTGTGGTTGATACGCGCTTGGATCGCAACAGCGTGAAACGACCGCGATTTACGTCAACTCCGATCGCTGTGCTACGCCTCGTTTCCGGCTTCGTGGCGGGAGATACGCGCGACCGGCTGAGCCGGATGGTTTGCGGTATGTCCCGGCATATACTGGAAACGCGGCGAAATCGCAATCGTGTTTCGTGCGACAACGTCGCGTCTTTGGATGGAAACGCTGCGCCGTTTTTGCTTTTTCTGTGGTTTTGACGACAAAAATCGTCGAAAACGCTTGCAGCAAAGGGATCCTCATGCGATAATGCGAGTCGAATCGAGCGTTCTTTGGCGACGGATGAGTCAGCGGTTTTTCCGCGATTTCACCGAGGAGGTCTGGCGTGACTGCGAAAAATAAAGCGACTGTCAAAAAGACGGCAAATAGTCCGACAAAAAATAAAGTGGCGGAACATCCGACGAAAGGTGACTCAAAGCGTTATGTAAAAACGGTTTCGGGAGGAAAAGCCTCTCTGCCGACAGGAAATTCCGTTTCTTCGGCAAAGAACAAATCGAAGAATGCCAAGAAGAGCGGCTCTGCGGGGAATGCGAAGTATACGAAGATTTCGAAGCCTGTAAAAACGGTCAAAGTCGAGCCGGTCGATTCCCGAAAAACGGTGTACCTCCTTGCAGGCGGCGAGCGGGAACCTGCCGTCAACCAGCGGTATTGGGCTTCTTTTGTCGAGATGGAAGGGCTTTTGAACAAAGCTTTTAAGAGCGTCGGCTTTTCCCTCGTTCGCGCGCATCCGTATAAACCGTCGGAAAAACACGGGTTTGTCGCCTCGCAGAAAGAAGGGCTCGATTTATTTTCGAATCTTGATCCCGAAGCGCCTGTTCTCGTCGTCGAATCGACTTGCCGGTACTCGAACCACCTTCTTCCCGGGCTGCTTTTGCATCGCGGACCCATTCTGACGTGCGCCCGATGGATCGGTAAAACCCCTTCGATTGCCGGAATGCTCAACCTGAACGACGGTTTGGGGAAGGCCGGCAAACCGTTTTCATCGCTTTGGAGCGTCGATTTTTCCGACAAATGGTTTCTGGAACGACTTGAAAAATGGCTGAAAACAGGCGTTTTGAAGCATTCGACCTCCCATCTTACCGCCCTGAAACGACAAGCTGTTACTTCGACGAACCGGATACTCGGCGAAAAACTGGCGGCCGAATTGCGAGCCGGAAAGGCCATTTTAGGGGTGTTTCACGACGGGGACACTGGAACGTACAACACGATTCTCCCGGACGAATCGCTTTTCGGGCTGGGCATCTTCAAGGAACGGCTCAGTTTGGCGGAGCTCTATTACGAAGCGGGCCGCATCACCGATGAGGAGGCTCGCGACGTCTACCGCTGGATCATGGCGAAAGGAATGACGTTTCATCTCGGTGAAAACGAGGAAACCGATCTGACGCTTCGGCAAATACTGCCTCAATGCAAGGTTTATATCGCTGTCCTGCGTTTGGCGGACCGGTACGGGTGTACCGCGATCGGGATACAAGGCGTTCAAGGGTTGAAATACCTGCTTCCCGCCGTCGATCTGGCGGAAGGTATTCTCGGGAACACCGAACGGCCGCCGATCAAGGCCCCCGGAAGCAGCCGGTATTTTTTCGAGGGCCGGCCTTTCCTCCATTTTTACGCCGGCGATGAACCGGCCGCCTTGGACGCCTTGTTGACCCGGCGGGTTGCCGCCGCGTTGGAACAGCCGCTTGAAACGACGCAAATGCAAATACGTTGGGGAGATACAGACCCGACCGAAACCGTCGACGGGTTCGTGTGGACGTTTCAAAGCGCCGCGGTCCCGCCGGCCTGGTTCGAAGGCGGTTGGAAAGCGGCGGAAAGCGTTCGACGGCCGATCGACTTTTTCCCGCTCGGCGGGGGAACTCTTCGCGGAGTGTGCCGTCGCGGAGAAATCGTCTGGTCGCGCATTTTCGTCGA
>DOMV01000475.1:388-9185 GCA_003509805.1 Planctomycetaceae bacterium | reverse complement strand
GCTGCTCGACGAACCGACGAACCATCTCGATCTTTGGGCACGCAAAGCCCTTGAAAAAGCGATGCGGCGGTTCGACGGCACCGTCCTGTTCATCTCGCACGACCGGTATTTCGTCGACCAGGTCGCCGATCACCTGCTCATCATCCAGCCGGATGCGCAATTCAAGACGCTTGAAGGGAATTACACGACCTTTCGGCACATGGTCGCCAAGGGATTGCTTGCCGACCCGTTCCTGACCGATGCGCTTTCCGACCGTCGCGGCGGCGGTAAATCAGTCGTTCCCGTGGGGTCTGTCAAACAGGCGATCAAAAAAGGCGGTCAAAGGAATGAGGGTGAAAAAACGCCGCATCACGCGAAAAACGGCCCCGTAAACAGCCCGGAACGAACGACGGTTCCGCCGAAGCCGCGCCCGGAAAAGCGGCGAAAACCGGAAAAAACCCCGGAAAAAAACGTGTCGGCGGGGGGAAAGGCCAAACCGGCCCGACACACCAAAGGCGGGAGCGGCTTGCGTGACGAAGAAAATTACAAACGGCAACAGGGAACGCCGGACAAAAAATCGAAACAAGACGCCGGGAAACCGAAAAGGGAACGAAAATTTCCGTACCGAAAAGTCGCCGACATCGAAGAGGAGATATTCGCCCGGGAGACGCGGATTTTGTCGCTCAACGACGACATCCTGTCTCCCCGGGTGCTCCGGGACGCCGAACGCCTCAGGGCGGTTCATCTCGAAATCGCCGAAGAACAGGAAAAGATCACGTTGCTCTACGAACACTGGGAAGAGGCGTCGGAATTGAACTGGTGACCGGGCTGTCTGGGATGACTGGGCGCCCTGCGCGGCTTTCGCCACGGGTAATGCGTCCCGGTTCCTCGTATAGCCGTGACAGCAACGTTCCGAGGCGCCCCGTTCGTTTCGAACGGTTCGTATTCAGGTGCAAACTCAACGCCCTCAATAGTTTACTGCACCCGCTTGCCATCGTCCCGGCCCCCAATGATTGACACGGTGAAGGTGTCTGCTAGAATTTTTATATGGACGATTATACGGGAAACGCGATGAAAACGGACATGTGGTCAAGTCTTCCTGCCGCACTTGCTTGGCCACAACTTTTGTTAATGAAAGCACTTACGCAGATCGTTCGAGCGGCGGTTTTTCAGAGCACGTGGTTTTTCAACCGTGTGCCCGATCGCCCGAATTTGTCTTATCCGTTTGGTGTCATCAGGAGTCGATCATGAAATATGTTCCGGCGATCATCGAAAAAAAATGGCAACGGTATTGGGAAGAGCACGAAACGTTCAAAACGCCCGGGCAACCGGCGGAAAAGAAGATGTATGTGCTCGACATGTTCCCTTACCCGAGCGCCCACGGGTTGCATGTCGGCCATCCCGAGGGCTATACGGCAACCGACATCCTGTGCCGCTACAAACGGATGTGCGGCGTTTCCGTCCTGCACCCGATGGGCTGGGATTCCTTCGGGCTTCCGGCGGAGCAACAGGCGAAGAAAACCGGCGTCCCTCCACGGGAAATTACGACCGGGAATATCAGGAATTTCCGTCGCCAGCTCAAAATGCTCGGTTTCAGTTACGATTGGAGCCGGGAAATCGCGACGAGCGATCCGGGCTATTTTCGGTGGACGCAGTGGATTTTCCTGCTCCTTTATGATACATGGTACGACGACCGACTGAAAAAAGGGCGGCCGATCTCGGCATTACCGATTCCGCCGGACGTTCAACAGGCCGGAGAGACGGCGATCGGGCAATACCGGGATGAGCACCGGCTCGCCTACCAGGTCGAAGCGCCGGTCAATTGGTGCCCGAATCTCGGGACCGTGCTTTCGAACGAAGAAGTCGTCGGCGGGTTGAGCGAACGGGGACACCATCCGGTGATCCGCATGCCGCTGCGGCAATGGATGCTCCGGATTACCGCTTATGCCGATCGTTTGGACAAGGATCTCGATACGCTCGATTGGTCCGAAAGCATCAAAGTGCTCCAGCGGAACTGGATCGGCAAAAGCACCGGCGCGGAAGTCGATTTCTTTATCGGTTCTCCGTCCGATTTCGCCCGTTGGAAAGAAGGGAGAGCCCGGGCCGGTTTTCCCCGCAAACCGGACGAAAACGTGCTGCGCGTCTACACGACGAGGCCCGACACGCTTTTCGGCGCAACTTACATGGTCGTTGCCCCCGAACATCCCATGATCGAACGACTGACGACGCCGGATCAGAGGGCCGCCGTCGAAAAATACCGGGCACAGGCCGCCCGGAAAAGCGATCTCGACCGGACGGACCTCGCGAAAGAAAAGACGGGCGTTTTCACCGGTTCCTACGCGATCAACCCGGCCGGCAATGCCGCCATTCCGATCTGGACGGCCGATTATGTCTTGCTTTCCTACGGAACCGGGGCGATCATGGCCGTTCCGGGACACGATACGCGGGACCATGAGTTCGCGACGCGATTCCAATTGCCGATCGTCGAGGTCGTACGGGAAGGAAAAGGGGAAAAGGAATCGCGGTGTTTCACCGGCGAGGGAACGGCAATCAATTCCGGCGTGTACGACGGCCTTTCAACGCCGGAATTCAAGGAACGCATCACGGGCAACCTCGCGGAAACGGGGTTGGGACGCAAAGCGGTCAACTACAAGCTGCGCGACTGGCTGTTCAGCCGGCAACATTTCTGGGGAGAACCGTTTCCGCTGTTGCACGAACTTGGTCCGGACGGCAAGCCGAACGGTCGCGTTCGTCCGCTTGATGTGTCGGAATTGCCGCTCGACATCCACCCGGGGCTGCAATTCAAGGCGGAACACAATTCGCCGGATCCGCCGCTCGAATTTTCGCCCGAGGAATGGCTCTACGTCGAACGGGACGGCAAACGGTACAAGCGGGAAACCAACTCGATGCCCCAATGGGCCGGCTCCTGCTGGTACTATCTCCGTTTCATTGATCCCGAAAACGAAACGGTCTTCGTCGATCCGGCAAAGGAAAAAATGTGGATGCCGGTCGACTTGTACGTCGGCGGCGCGGAACACGCGGTCCTGCACCTGCTTTACGCCCGTTTCTGGCACAAGGTCCTGTACGATTACGGGTACGTATCGACCCCGGAACCGTTTCAAAAGCTGATCAACCAGGGAATGATCCTCGGCGAAACGGAGTTCACGCTCGATAAGGACAGTGTTGATAAGTGTGGTGTTGGTGGGGACGGTGTCGAAAAGGGGGCCGCAAAGGTTGTCGGCCTCGAAGGAACGGAAATCGTCGAGATCGTTGACGGTAAGGAGAGGAAAAAACTCAAGCTCGACATCAAACAGGTCGTCAAACGCGGAGACCGTTTCGTCCTCGCGGTCGATGAAACGATTCCCGTCGAGGCGAAAGCGAACAAAATGTCGAAAAGCCGGGGCAACGTCGTCAATCCGGACGATGTGGTCCGCGACTTCGGGGCCGACGCCCTGCGGTTGTATGAAATGTTCATGGGACCGCTCGAATCGGTCAAGCCGTGGAGTATGGACGGCGTGAGCGGCGTTCGCGGTTTTCTCGACCGGGCATGGAGAATGCTCGTTTCCCAAAAGGAGGAAAACCGGCCGGTGCTCCACGATGCCGTACAAAACGTCAAGCCGAACGCGGAACAGGATCGCGTCCTGCATCGCACGATCAAGGCGGTCACGCAGGACATCGAGTCCATGTCGCTGAACACCGCGATTTCCCGGATGATGGAATTCGTCAACTTTTTCCTGAAGGAACCGGTGCGGCCGAAATCGGCGATGGAACGCTTCGTCCTGCTCCTTTCGCCGTACGCGCCGCATGTGGCCGAAGAACTTTGGGAACTGCTCGGCCACCGCAAAACGTTGGCCTACGAACCGTGGCCCGACTATGACGAAGAAGCGATCCGCGAATCGGTCGTCGCGATTCCCATCCAGGTCGGCGGCAAAGTCCGGGCCAAAATCATCGTCCCGGTCGACATGGACGGACCGGCGTTGGAAAAGGCGGCCGGCGCCGAACCGAAAATCGCCGAACTGCTTGCCGGAAAAACGATTGTCAAAAAAATCGTCGTCAAAGGCAAACTGGTCAATTTCGTCGTCAAATGATCCGTCAAAAAAATGACCGACGGCCATACGTTGACCATGTATACCGGAAACGCGCTGAAAACGAACATGTGGCCAAGGCTGCCTGCCGCACGCACTCGCCTCTCACTTCTGTTTGCATCATGACATAAGCGGATCGTTCGAGCGGCAGGCGATTGTGCGCGGGAACCGTTTCAGGCCGTTTACGGTATATCGCCCATACGTTCCCCATGTGTCGCATGGGACCGGGAAAGGCTCTCCACAAAGCGAAAGAACATGTCGCAGAATCTCCGATGCCGGGCACTCAATGGTACGGTGCTCAATACGTTGACGCCGTTTCCGGAATCCTTTCGTGGCGGCGTCGTGACGATCGGCAAATTCGACGGCGTTCACCTGGGCCACACGGCCATACTGCGACGGCTGTTGGCGCGTGCGCGTCAAGAGAACGTTCCGGCGATTTGCATCACCTTCGATCCGCCGCCGCTCGGCGTGCTTCGGCCCGACGTCGCCTCGCCGCCGCTTTGCACGCTTCAACGAAAACTCGAATTGATCGATGCCCGGGGGGTCGATGCCATCGTGGTCATTCCGACGACACGCGAATTGCTTGAAATGGAAGCCGACGCTTTTTTTCGGCGAATCATTTCCGAGACCCTCGCGGCCGGTGGCATCGTCGAAGGAGAGACGTTCACGTTCGGCAAAGGACGCGGCGGGAACGGCGAAACCCTGCGGTCTCTCGGCAACGCGGCGGGCATGGCAGTCGACATCGTGCCTTCCGTCCTGGTTGACAACCACGTCGTTTCCAGCAGTCGGTTGCGGTCTCTTATCCAGGACGGCCGAATGGAAGAAGCGACCCGGCTCATGGTCCGACCGTACCGATTGAGCGGAACCGTCGTTCACGGCGCCGGGCGGGGACGAACACTCGGTTTTCCGACGGCCAACCTGGCCGGGATCGAAACCCTGCTTCCACAGCCGGGAATTTATGCCGGACAGGTTATGATCGGCGCCGTTTCCCGCCGGGCCGCCGTCCATATCGGAACGATCCCGACCTTCGACGTTCCCCGGCCGGTCGTCGAGGTCCATGTGATCGACTTCGACGGCGACCTGTATGGAACGACGCTGCATGTGGATTTGACCGGAATCGTTCGCGAGATTGTCAAATTCGATTCTCCCGCAGCGTTGGTCGCCCGGATGCGGGAAGACGTTCGGCACATTCGGACTCACGAGCCGGGAATTCTATTCCCGGAGAGCTTGTAGACCCGCGAATCATGTCGACTCGTCGGTCCGACTGTGCCTGCGCGCCGTATGGTTGAAATANNATGAAAACGGACATTTGGTCAAGCCCGCCTGCTGCGCTTGATTGTCCTCAACTTGTGTTAATGTAAGTGTTTACGCGGATCGTTCGAGCGGCAGGCGATTGTTCGCGGGACGATTGTCATGCCGTTTACGGTATACCTCGCGGCTTTCTTCGTCGGCGCCACGCTCCAATTGTGTTCACGGGCCCGGTTATTCGCGACCGATTCTCGGAAAAAACGATCCGGGGTCGGCGACATCGAACATGGGGCGAAACGGGTTCTGCTGTTTGTAGAAAGCCCCGCCGCGGAAATGGTAGATGAATGCGATTCCCAGGTTCCACGATTCCTTTTCACGATCGCGGTCCAATCCCCCGGCCTTCGGGATCATGAGGGTGAATCCTGTTTTCATCTCCAGTTTGTCGTTGATCGGCAGTTCGAATTTTCCGCCGAGCAGCGAGTCTCCGTATTCGGTAAACCCGAAATCGATCATTCCCGTTCCTCCGCAGGCGAAATTTTTGCGGCCGAAGAAGGAATAATAACATGCCGCGGCAAGATAGGGTTCGCGGTGATCCCGTCGGAAATACCGTTCGACCCATCGGTTGTGAACCTTGTTGACGCCGATGCCCCCGAGAAAACCGAACTCGTAGGGCCCCCGTGTCCGATAGGAAAGCTCCGTCCGCAATTGTTCGAGTTTTACCTTGTCGGCATCGTTGTCCTGAAACCAATCGTAGGCGATTCCTCCTTGGAAACGTGTGTGCTCGCCGCGCCGGAATATCCCGGCGGTAATGTAATACTGGGTGCGGCTGCTCGCATTCTTTTCGGAACCGGTGAATGTCGTTTGTTGCGACCGAAAACCGAACTGGCCGCTCACCGTTGAAAGCGGTGTAATCGGGGCGGCCCAATTGAATCCCTCGGCAAAACCGAAATTGCCGCCTTGGCCCAAGTCGATTTGGTTTTTGAACCCCGTCACCCCCAGGTTGATCGAAAGGTTATCGAGAAGCGAACTCCTCGGACACGCTTCATAGACGGTTTCATCGGAAGGCAGGCCGGCGCCGTTCCAGTGAGCACCGTTCCAATGAGCGCCGTTCAGGCCACCCATCGACAGGAGCGAAAGCGTCGCGGCATCGTAGACGGCTCCTTCCTGCGGCATGAATTCGTCGGACGGAAACACTTCGGACTGAAACGCTTCAGAGTGAAACACTTCGGGAACATTCCCGTCGAAACGCGTATCCCCGGAAAGGAGACCTTTCGGAATTTCATCAGCCGGGTCCCACTGTTCATCCCGTCCTTCTTCCTGCTCTTCTTCAGTGTCATTGGTAATATAGGAAGTTTCGTCGGATTCGACTATCCGGGGAGAAAAAGGGCGATCTTCGGTGTCCGGAAGACGTTTTGTCCCGGTTTTGGGTGGCATCGGCGGGTCAAGCCGCCCCGCAGTTCCTTTTGAGACCATTTCCCGATAATTTCCGCCCGGTAGTTGCCTGGGTTTGGCGACCGGGCCTTTACCCATAGCTAATTTGCCTCCCGATAATTTGGCCGGCGTCGGCATGTCATGCGCCACCCTGCGAACGGGCGGGAAGAGAAGAGCCTCGTCGATCAACGGTGTTTCCAAGTCAACCCTTTCTGCGCCGGTGTCCGAATCTTCCGGGAATGCCTCCCCGACAAAGTCGGAATTGTCAGGCGCCATCAATTCGGAACCCCATTCGCGTGCGGACAAACCGGAAACATGCAGGAGCAAGGCCGACAGAACCATTACCGCCGCAACCGTTCTTATTGGAATAGGGTAAGACATAAGCCCACTTTTCAACTTCCTGCCCTTCAACATGGATCGAAACCGCAGCACAGAGCGAAACCGCCAACAAACATCCGTTTCGAATGAAATCTCTTGTCCGCTTATCGTCCCGGGATATTCGATTCTTTTGGAATAATCGATATAACCAGGATTTTTTTGCTTTCATGTTCATTTGTTGTAATTATCACAAACACGCCAATCTCGTCATTTTGCGCACGGTTAGGAAAAAAGCGTAAGATCGCGAATGTTCGGCCGTGCTTGTGGGCGAGTAGGTGCGGCAGGCAGACGGGACCAAATGTCCGTTTTCACCGCGTTTCCAGTATATTGTCCCGGGTGGACCGACGGGCGGCTCTGATCCCTGCGGCAAAAACTGCCCTGCAAAAACTGCTCTTGGAGCGGGACAGGATTTCGGATAGAATACGCCGATCAGAGTTCACGAGGAATTCGACTCTTCTCCTTACTCGTTGCAGGAAAGGAAGGGCAAGGATGCCCCTTTTTTCAAATCGCGGATTCAATTTGCCGCCCCATCCGAAACGGTATCGTCCGGTAGTGGCCCTGGTCGCCCTTTTCGTCGTTGTTTCGGTCACATCGCTCAGCGCGGAGGATATCGGCAATTCGCTTTCGTTTATGACGCAACAGGCCCAGCGGCAGCAAGAACCTCAGCCGACGGGAATCCGCCGGGTCAATGCGGAGCAGGGTCGGCAAAGCGTCGTTACGGCGGAAATCTCCCCGAACGTACCGGATTCGTCCGTCGTTTCCGCGGTTCCGAATCCGACATCCCAACCGTTCGTGGCGCCACGACCGAATGGAAGGAACACGGAGAGAAGCGGCGTTTCCGAAGCACCGGCGCCGCTGCACGCCTTGGAACCGGTTCCCTTGACGGCTGCAAAAGAAACGCGGGACCGCCCGGGCAACCGGGATGCCGTTGTGTATTCCGGTGAACCAGGCCCCCGGGAAGCCGTTTTCGGGACGGACATTTCCGGGACAGGCGATACCGGGATGAGTGATACCGGGACGAACGAGACGGCATCTCTTGAAAACGACGGTTTCCTGGACAAGCCGTTCGGGACATCGAAATCGAATACCTCGGGCGAAAAAAAAACCGCGGGCAAAACCGGGATAACGCACCTACTTTCGACCTTGGGGGGGCTGGCGATCGTTCTCGCCGTTTTTCTCGCGTTCGTCCTCTTGATGCGAAGCGTTACGCCGAATCAAGGTTACCACTTGCCGAAAGAGGCGGCCGAACACCTGGGACGGATTTCGCTCACGCAAAAAGTTCAGTTGCACCTGCTGCGGATCGGCAATCGCCTGGTGCTCCTTTCCGTCACCGCGGACGGGGCGACGGCCATTACGGAATTGACGGACGCCGATGAAGTGGTCCAGGTGCTCGGAGCCTGCCGCCGAAACGACGGCAAGGGATCGACCGCCGCCTTCCAACAGGTTCTCGGCGGTTTTCTCGGCGGTTCGAACGACGGAATCGGCCGGGGCAAGAAGAAAACCGGCGGCCTGAACGACCTTTACACTCCCGGCGAAGACAGTTTAACCGGCCTGCTCGCGGCGGGATTACCGATCAAAAACAAATAACGACGGCCCGAATAACGACGGCGGACTCGACAGATATCCGATTGTCACCCTGAAGATCATACCGACACGTATACCGTAAACGGCCTGAT
>DOMV01000475.1:0-299 GCA_003509805.1 Planctomycetaceae bacterium | reverse complement strand
TCATCGCGTTTCCAGTATATCATGAAATCGATCCTTCCCCTGCTGATCCTGTCGATGGTCTTATCAACGACGGTCCTTTCGACGACGGCGCTCCACGCGCAGAGCGGTCTCACACCGGCCCGGGCGCTGACCGACTCGAACAACGCCGCCGTCGACCGCTCCGACGTCGAACGGGATCAGTCATACCTGCCGAAAGAGGTGGACGGATACACGAAACCGCACGAGGAGGGGAGCCTGGCTCTTTCGTTGCCGGAGGACCTGATTAAAAAAGGGCCCGATTTCATGACCAGCCCGGACGG
>DOMV01000347.1:6599-7114 GCA_003509805.1 Planctomycetaceae bacterium | reverse complement strand
CCGGGCAGCACGGGGAACCGTTGGTCCGCGGCGCCCGCGCCGCCAGGCCCGGCAGGGATTTCATCGACGCATGGTAAGAGTGGAGGGCGATCCCCATTTGCTTTTGATTGTTGTTGCACTGCATTCGACGTGCCGCCTCCCGCGCCGCCTGNNGAAGGGACAGCAACACGCCGACGATCGCGATGACGACGAGGAGCTCAACCAAGGTAAATGCCGTCCGGCAAAGTCGATGAATCATGTTTTCCGACAAGAAAAGCGCAAGGGAACCGGTATCCCGCACATTGCCCCACGCATTGTCCTAATAGGATGCTTTTTTATTACGAATCAAACAAAAGTATTATTATACGGCGCAAACAGCATGTCAATGCCGCTGAAAAATATTGCTGCAACACAGGGTGAAACAACAAACATTGTGGAAAAACACCGTCGAATTATTCGAATGCCGTCTTGCCGGACGTTCGCGTCGGAGATATACTGGGAACGCGGTGAAAGCGAACATTCGGTCAAGTCCGCCT
>DOMV01000347.1:663-6469 GCA_003509805.1 Planctomycetaceae bacterium | reverse complement strand
AGGCTGAAAATCGAACATGAGGCAGTGTTGTGAGAAGGGCGTCCTTGCTGCCTGAAGGCCCGGGCTTGCTTGGTCTTTGTGCGGAAGCACTGTCAAAAGTCCGATGCGCCCTCGTTTCGTTTCTTATTGAGAGATCGGTACGATTTTATTTCTCTTGTTCCGGATCGTCCGGGCCGAATTCCGGAAAGTATCACCGCCATGAAGCGTATCCGCTTGTTTTTTCCGGTATTTCTCTTGCCGGTGTTTCTGGTGTCATTGCTCCTCCTTCCGACCGGTTGCGACTCCCCGGAGCACAACCCCTCGGAGCACGGGCTTCCGGAGAACAGGCCACGAGCCGGCAACGGTCGGGCGAAAAACACACCACTTCGACCGATCCGAACCGTCTCCGAATGGGAGGCCCATCGACAGGCGGGCCGGTTGCCGGAGACGATCGACCGGATTTNNTTGGCCGTGTACCTCGATTGCGCCGACAAAGTCGTCGCCGTGGATGAAAATGAAAGCAGGTCCCGTGAACGCGTCGGAATGAAAGCCTACCTGGCCGCCCACCCGGAGTTCCACGACCTGCCCGTCGCCGGTGAATCGAGCGGGCGCGACAATCCGGAACTCCTGATGAATTTGAACCCGCCGCCCCAACTGATCGTCAAAGCGGACACCGGCGCCGGTTTCGATCCGGAGGAATTGACCCGGCGCACCGGAATTCCCGTGCTCCTTGTTCCCATGCGCGGCATCACGGCCGGCCGGGAAGAGTTCGACGCCGCCCTCCGGCTCATGGGAACCGCCCTGGGAAAAGCGGACCGGGCCGAAACGGTTCTCGCTTTTTTCGACCGGGAAATCGCCGCGATCAAAAAACGGATTCGACGCCTCGAACAGCACGACCGGCCGTCGGCGTATGTCGGCGGCGTGGCTTACAACGGGGCGCACGCATTCCATTCCTCGGAAGCCGGTTATCCCCCTTTCGATATCGCCGAGGCGAATGCTCCGCTGAAAGCCGACGCGGAGAACCCGATCCTGGGAAAACGCCACACGCTGCTTTCCCGGGAAATCATCCTCGAATGGAACCCGGATATTCTTTTTCTCGATCTGAGCACGCTTTATCTCGGTGAGGCGGGCGGTTTGGCGGAACTGCGCAATGATCCGGCCTATCGGTCGCTCACGGCCGTGCAAGAGGGGCGTATCTACGCGCTCCTGCCGAACACATGGTATTTCGTCAATCACGACGCCGTCCTCGCGAACGCCTGGTTTGTCGCCAAAATCCTTTACCCGGACCGTTTCGAGGATATCGACCCGGAAAAAAAAGCGAATGAAATCCACGCCTTTCTCGTCGGCAAGCCGGTTTTCGCGCAGCAGGACGCCGCCTTGGGGAACCTTGTTTTTCAACGAATATCAATCGGAGAACCGTGACCGGCCAGGAACATGCCGTCTCGCAAACACCAACCACGCACACTCCGTCCCCCCGGACACCGTCGATCGATTACACGACGTTTGGCGATCATCCTCGCCGCGGCCGTTTCGCTCCCGCTCGCCCTCTGCGTATCGATCGGCGTGGGGGCGGCCTCGGTTCCGATGCGGGATACGCTCGCGGTTCTCTGCGGTTTCGAAGCGGACGAACGGCTTGTCCGGATCATCATGAACATCCGTTTGCCCCAGGCCCTGACCGCGACGGTTGCCGGAGCGGGATTGGCGGTGTCCGGGGCGACGATGCAGGGCGTTTTGCGCAATCCGCTTGCTTCGCCGTTCACCTTGGGGATTTCCAACGCCGCGGCGTTCGGGGCGGCTCTCACGATGTATTTTCACGGCATGTATTTTTACGGAAGCGGCGTCGCAGCGCAAGGAAATACCTTGATGGGCCTCGGGCTTTCCCGGGGAGGCGTCGCGACGGGCGCTTTTCTTTGCGCGATTCTCGCGGCGTTCGTGATTCTCGTCCTCGGCCGCCTGTGTGGAACGCGCTCGGAAACGATCGTCCTGGTCGGCGTCGCGTTGAGTTCGTTGTTTACCGCCGGACTGTTGTTTTTGCAGTACATGGCGGACGACATGCAGTTGGCGGCCATCGTGTACTGGACGTTCGGCGACACGGCCCGGGCCGGTTGGAATTCCCTGGGCGTCATCACGGCATGCCTCGTTCCCGTTTCCGCGTATTTTTGGAGCCAAAGCTGGAATTACAACGCCCTGCTTTTCGGCGAGGAAACCGCGCAGGGACTCGGCGTCCCGGTCCGGCGGTTGCGGATGACGACGATGCTGCTCTCATCCTTCCTGACCGCGGTGTTGGTTTCCCTGCTGGGCATCATCGGTTTTATTGGCCTGGTCGTGCCGCATGTCGCCCGCATTCTCGTCGGATCGGACAACCGCTTCCTGTTGCCGTTTTCCCTGTTGTTCGGGGGACTTTTATTGCTCGTTTCGGATACGTTCGCCCGATTGATTCTCGCACCGCGCCTTTTGCCGGTCTCGGTGCTCACCGCGTTCATCGGCGCCCCGGTCTTTCTCTCCTTGTTGCTCGGAAAAAGGAAGACGTGATGTTGGACAACGTGATGTTGGACGTCGAAAATCTCGCATTTCAATATGGATGTCGTTCCGTTCTCCACGATATTTCCTTCCGGCTGGCACCCGGTGAAATCGTCGCGGTCCTCGGTCCGAACGGTTCCGGGAAATCGACGCTGCTGCGATGCCTGAACCGCATTTTACGGCCCGAGCGGGGAACCGTTCGACTGGCCGGGCAACCCCTCGCCGCCTTTTCCGCCGGGGCGATCGCCCGCCGGATCGCCTACGTTCCGCAACATATCGAATCGGCTCCCTTTTCCGTTTACGATGCCGTTTTGCTCGGGAGAAAACCGTATTTCACGTGGCGGGCCTCCGAAAGCGACCATCGCATCGTCGAAAGCATGATACGCCGTCTCGGTCTCGATCCGCTTGTGATGAGACCCGTCGATCAGCTCAGCGGCGGGGAAACTCAAAAAGTGGCGCTGGCCCGCGCGTTGGTCCAGGAACCGAAACTCCTCCTGCTCGACGAGCCGACCAGTGCGCTCGATTTGAAGAATCAGGTCGAACTTCTCGGCATGTTGCGGGAAATCGTGCGCGAACGCAACATCATGGCGATTCTTTCCATGCACGACATCAACGTCGCCGTTCGCTATATGAACCGATTCCTCCTGCTCCGCGAAGGCAGACTTCTCGGCGACGTACGGCATGAGGGGCTCGTGCCGGAAATTCTCGAAAACGTCTACGATCTGCCGGTCGAAATCCATACCTCGGAACACGGCATTTCGTTTATCATCGAAAAAATCGAATGATACGGGCCAACGATACGGGCCGATGATACGGCGCGGTCGCCGGTGTATACTGGAAACGCGATGAAAACGGACATTCGGTCAAGTCGGCCTGCCGTACTCACTCATCCCAACTCCGTTACAGAAAATTACTTAAACGGATCGTTCGGGCGGCAGGTGATTGTGCGCGGGAACAATTTCAGGCCGTTTGCGGTATATCGCGTAATTTTTCTTCCCGAAAAAGATTGACAAGCAGATGCGAATCGGTCATGCTATTGTTCGTATCGACAGCCCGGGACTTCGGTAGGAACGCACTCGCATAAGGTAGATAAACAGATGAAAAAACAGTTTTTATTTTTTCTGATCGCCGGATTCACGGTATCGTCTTTGTTCGCGCAAACGGAAATGAACACGACGTACTGGCCGCCGGACCAGTTCGACCGGATGCAAAACGACATCGCCCAGGGAAACGAACTCAACATGTTGACGTTTCCGGGCGCCAAGGCGGTTCAACTGAGAGGCGTTTCCGAGCCGGAATACCTGACCGACGGCGACGCGGGGGAATATGCCGGAACGGGTCGGGCGCAGGCGAACGACGCCCCGTCCCGGTTGGTCTTTTATCTCGGCAAGGCGAAAACGATCCGGGAAATCGCCCTTTACACCGGCAACGGCGACCAGCGGGCGAACCAGGATTTCGAAATCCGTTTGGCCGAAAACGAAGCGAATCCCGGGAAGGAGCCGGCATTCCCGGAGGAGCCGACGTTCACGTCCGGCGATACCATCCTGGGAAGAAACAACGGCGGATTCAAAACTTCCTTTTCCGACAAGTCGGGCAAGACGCTTCTCGACGGGAAAAAATTCGATTGGGTCGAATTCCGGCTGTGGCGAACCTACCCGGCCCGGGCGGGCAGTCCCGCGAAAGCCGAGAGCCGGGCGAACGACTGGGCCGCCTACGTCGAACTCCAAGTCCTGGGGGACCCGGACGATCCGAACCTTTTCACATCGGAAGAAGACAGGCAACGCTGGCTCGCATCCCGGGAGGTGCAAAAATTCGCCCGTCGTCTCCGCAACGAATTGGGGGACGATGTCGTGCGCGCGATCGACAACCCCGCCTCGCTCAAGATGGCGATCGAGGATTTGTCGGAACGCTTCCCCGGGCAATACGACGGAAAAGCCTTTCTCGCCCGATACGAAAAAACCGTCGCCGCCCTCGAAGCCGCTAAAAACGGTGTTGCCGAAGGACGGGTGACAAGCGAACAGGAGAACTATATCGCCGCCGCGAAGGAGTTCGCCGCACTCCGGCGGGAAGCGCTCCTGGCCAACCCGTTGATGCAATTCAAAACGCTCGTTTACCGCAAGACGCAAAACCCGGGGCTGATGGCGAACTGGATTTCGAACTGCGCACGGGGCAAAGGCGGATACGGGAACACGCTCCAGTCGATTGATCCGCAACGGCCCGACGGCGATGCGACGCTGGTGGCCGAACCGCCAAACAATTCGTTCATCGGCGATATCAACCTGCATTGGGATGCCGGGAAGATGCTTGTGACCGCGCTGGCCGACGACAAGACCTGGCAGGTTTTCGAATTGAACACCGACGGGACCGGGCTCCGGCAAGTCTCGCCCTCGATGGGGCCCGACGTCGATAACGCCGAAGGCTGCTTCGTGCCGGACGGGAGCACGGTCTTCGTTTCGACGGCCAACATGATGGGCGTTCCCTGCATCGACGGCAGCAGCCCGGTCGGCAACCTGTACCGGGTCGAGGCCGACGGTAAAACGGTCCGTCAACTGACCTTCGAACAAGACCAGGACTGGTGCCCGGTGATCCTGCAAAACGGCCGGATCATGTATTTGCGTTGGGAATACACGGATACGGCCCATTATTTCACGCGAATTTTGTTCTCGATGAACCCGGACGGCACGAACCAGGTCGAGCACTACGGGAGCGGTTCGTTCTGGCCGAACTCCCTGTTTTATGCCAAGCCGGTGCCGGACCACTCCTCGAAGTTCGTGGGAATCGTGACCGGGCACCACGGTGTCAGCCGCGAAGGGGAACTCGTCGTGTTCGACCCGCGTATCAGCCGCAAGGAAGCCGAGGGGGTCATCCAGCGCATTCCCGGCTTCGGCGAGAAAGTCGAGCCGATCATCATGGACCAATTGGTCGACCGCAGTTGGCCGAAATTCCTCTTTCCCTACCCGCTGAACGAGAATTATTACCTCGTTTCGTGCCGACTGACCCCGTCCTCGCCGTGGGGCCTGTACTTGGTTGACGTGTTCGATAACATGCTCAAACTACGTGAAGACAGGGGGTTCCACCTGCTTGAACCGACTCCCCTCGTCAAACGCCCGAAGCCCCCGGTCATTCCCTCGCGGATTGATCCGACCGATGCGACCGCGACCGCGTTCATTACGGATGCCTACTTCGGCGAAGGGCTCAAAAACGTCCCGTCGGGCTCCGTGAAAAAGATGCGGATATTCGCCTATAGCTTCGGATACCGCGGAATCGGCGGACACGATGTATTCGGCATGGAAAGTTGCTGGGACGC
>DOMV01000347.1:0-656 GCA_003509805.1 Planctomycetaceae bacterium | reverse complement strand
GTGTTCACAATTCCCGCGAACACGCCGATCGCGATCCAACCGCTTGATGCGGACGGCAAGGCCATGCAAATCATGCGTTCCTGGCTGGTCGGGATGCCCGGAGAAGTCGTTTCTTGCGCCGGCTGCCACGAATCCCAGAATTCCGTTTCGCCGAGTAAGAGTTCGATTGCACGGACCAAGCGGGTCGCCCCGATCGAACCGTTCCTCGGCCCCGAACGTCCGTTCAACTTCGAGAACGAAGTGCAGCCGATGCTTGACAGGTATTGCGCCGGCTGCCACGATGGCGAGGGGGATCGCGCGCATTTGCCGAACTTTAAGGATAATGCACCGGGCCCCATGACCTTCTCGAAATCGTACCACGCCTTGGCTAGGTACGTCCGGCGTCCCGGACCGGAAAGCGATGTGTACATGTTCAATCCGATGGAGTACCACGCGAGCACGAGCGAATTGATCGTCCGTCTCGAAAAGGGGCACCACGGCGTGCAAGTCGATCAGGATTCGCTCCGTAAATTGTACGCATGGGTTGATTTGAACGTCCCGTACTACGGAACCTGGCAGGAAGTCGCCGACCGGCTCCGCAACAAGGGCGACGAAACCCGGAAATACGCCGAACGGCACAACGACCTGAAAAAATTGTACGCGAACGTCGATTTGGA
>DOMV01000487.1:1937-3797 GCA_003509805.1 Planctomycetaceae bacterium | reverse complement strand
TGGCCGCCGTCGCGATTGACGTACAAAATGAACGAGGCGCTCAAGCCGGAGAACCATGCCAGGCCGCGCGGACACCTGCTCGACGAGGAGCGGCAAAAGGACTACGGCGTCGATCTGTCGAATATTCTGATCCAAACGGCTCCCAAAACGGAGAAAGCCAATGAACCGATGCCGGAAAATTTATTGTACGTTCCCGGTTTCGTTCATGACGTCTCGCGATTTTCGCTGTCCGGTGCGCCGCATCCGAATCCGCAACTGGCAACGCTCGGCGCCCTGGCCTGCCAGTCGTTTCTCGTTTCCCGAAAAGTTCGATCCGCTTCGACCTCCCGGCCCAGCGTCTATCTGCTCGCCCTCGCCGGGTCGGGAACGGGGAAAGATTATCCCCGGCTCGTCAATCAGCATATTTTGAGTTGTATCAATATGGGATCGCATATCATCGACTCCTGCGCTTCCGGCGAAGGTTTGGAAGACCGCATCGTGATCAAGCAGGTTCTCCTGATGCAGACCGACGAGTTCAATTTCATGCTCAGCGATTTTGCCAAAGGGATCGAATCCCGGTTTCGGGCTTTGGAATCGTTGCTGCTTCGTCTTTATTCCGCCGCGCACGGTTCGCATACGGGTCGGGTCAAGGCGGGAAAAGAAGCGCCCCTGACCGTTCAGCAGCCCGGCTTGGTCATCTTCGGGACCGCGACGCCGGAACGCTTTCGACGAGCGTTGACCGTCGATATGATCGAAGGCGGACTCGCCTCCCGTTGCATCGTCGTGGAAAGCGAGGAACGCAGTCGCGGCCAGAAAGCCCGCGAAGTCGATGAAATGTCGGACGATATCCTCGAAGCCGCATCCTACTGGGCGAACTTCGTGCCCCAAACCGCCGGAAAATCGAACAACCTTTCTTCCATCAATCCGAGTTTGCTCGTGATCCCGCTCACACCGGAGGCCGAGGCGATCATGGACGATCTCGAACGCCATGCCGACGACCAAAACATCAAATTCGCACGAAAAAACAGCATCGCCGCCACGCTTTGGACCCGGGTTCACGAAGCCGCCGGACGGCTCGCCGTGGTCTACGCCTGCAGTAAAAACCGCCTGGAACCGATCATTGATCAAGACGCCGCACGATGGGCTTGCGACTTTTCCGTCTGGGCCTGCGAGCAACTCAACCTGATGGTCGCCCGGCACGTCGCCGAAAACGCCTTTCATGCCATCTGGCTCCGGATCGAGGACGTCATTCGAAAAAACGGCGGTCACGCCTCACAAAGTCTGCTCATCAACAAGCTCAAAATCAGTTCAAAACAACTCCAGGAAGCCGTCGAAGCAATGGGACTCGGCAGACGGATCGCCCTGGTCGAGGTCAAAACCCGGGGCCGGGCGAGGATGGAATATACCCTTTTGGATGCCGCCCATGAGGACGACGGCGGGTAAAAACGCGAAAAACTTTTTCTTCTTGCCAAGAAGAAGAAGGGGGAAAAAGTTTGCAAATCACGTCGAAAACGGCCAGGATACGAACTTTTTCTTCTTGAGCAAGAAGAAAATTCAAAGTACGTTCAAATAACGACTTAGATGCGATTTTCCTACTTCTTCTTCCCCCCCCCCCCCTCGCGCTAAAAATAGAGCCAAATCGGCTCTAAACCGCCTTTTGGCGCGCGAGAGGGGGGTGGAAGAAGAAGATGTTAGCGGGCGGTCATTTTGGGAAACGTCCCGCAAAAAACCGGGCGTCCCGACTCCTTTCCGTCCTTGCGTTTTGAGGCCGAAACGGGGCCGACTGCCGCGAGATTTTCCGACTTTCGGGAAAAGCGCCCGAAGCGGCGCAGGAAACCAAGTCTGTGCCGATCCGCGTTGTCGTTCCCCGCCCTTGTTTCG
>DOMV01000487.1:0-1890 GCA_003509805.1 Planctomycetaceae bacterium | reverse complement strand
CACGAAGGAATTTTTACGTCGCGACACGGCGTAAACAGTCGCGAGTTTTTTCCGCGATAACGTAGCGGGAATGGACGAGCGGCGGGCAATGTCACCGGCGACCAAAGTGGGAAGCGGATATTTTTTCCATTGAAAAACAGGCGGGATGGGGTACAATGGATGTGTCCCGTTGACCATAAAACCGGATCGAATTTCAATACGAAGAAAAAAACATGTCCGAACAGCAGATGCCGTTGACCTACGAAGGAGTCCTTGAACTGTTCCGCCAAACCGACCTGCGTATGGACCAGCGGTTCAAGGAGACTGACCAGCAGTTAAAGCAAATGGCCAAGGAGACCGAACAACGTATGCGGGAAACGGACCGCCGGATGCAGGAGACGGACCGAAAAATTTCGGCTCTCGGCTCTCGGATCGGCGAAATCGTCGAGAATATGATCGGCGGCGACATCGTTACGCAATTCCGGGCGTTGGACTACGCCGTGTCCGCCTATTATCGCAACCTGATTTTCGGGAACCCCGGCACGAGCGAAAGCGGCGAAATCGACTTGATCTTGCAGGACGGCGACATCGCCATCCTGATCGAGGTGAAGACCACGCTGAAAACGGGCGATGTTCTCGAACATATCGAACGCCTGGAAAAGTACCGGCGTTATATCGACGACCACGGTGACGTCGACAAGCGGAAGTACATCGGGGCGGTCGCGGGAGCCGTCGTCGAGCCGAACGTCGTACAGTTCGCCCAGAAGAACGGCCTGTACGTGATCGTGCAATCCGGCAAGGCCGTCGAGATCATTCCCTCGCCGGAAGGCTTCACGGCAAAAAAATGGTAACGCGACGCTGTTTTCGCGGCGCTAAACGGGCCATCGACATACCTTACATCCTGTTTTCTGCGGGACAAAGTAAACCGACAATCGCCCAAGATGATTTCAAGGGACGTGACGACGGGGCATAATTACAATGTTGCACGGGAACCGAAGAAAAAATCAACGACCGTCCAGAATTCGGAAAAATGATCATCTGAATTTTTCTCCAACCTCCTTCGAATCCATTCAACGAAATCCGTGTCGGTCATTGTTGGTTTTTGGTATTGTATGTCCAAAAACGTTTTCTGTCTGAGTCGTTTCAGTTTCTCACAGTTCAATCCCAAAATGTCGATGGTGGATTGAGCAATTCCATCGTCCTGCTTGGTCGGCTGCATTTCGCCCTTTTCGTCGTATTTGAACCGCAGTTCTACATCTCCATCTAACGGCGAAACGAGTTTTCCATAGGATTCTTTCTGTTTTTCCGCTCGCCTGTGGCCACAGCAATGCTTGTCTTCACATTTCGATTTGTCACCATTGCAACTGGCGTGCAGATTTCCATAATCGTAAGCAAGTTTTGGATTAGGTCTGCCATGAAAATGCTCAACGTGAGTCTTGCCGTCGTGTAGTTCCTGTTCGCAATAACAGCAAAGATTTCCTTGTTCTGCACGCAATGCGACCACAAGTCCTTCGTAAACCGGTTTCGATTTTGACGTATGAAGATCATCCCATGACCTCGGTTTCTCTTTTGCCACCCAATCGCTGAAAACTTTCGGCGGATCACCTTTGCTGATCTGTTTCATTTCCGCCCCTCCAAAAATTCCTTTTTGGAAATCATAATGTCGGCGGAGATAAGGTCCACATCGGAACAGATTTCGCTTTTTAATGCCTTGTAACGCTGTTTTGCCTCGTCCAATTGGTTATTCTCAATCGCGTTGAAAAGGAGCCGGAATTTTTTGGCCACTTCATACGGATGTCGGTTTTCCTCGAACACGTCTTCAATCAGGGCATCCAATGTTTGGCCGTAGGATTCCTCCGGATGACACCACTCAAACCCATTTTCCGTGTCTTTCAAAATAATGACCGACTC
>DOMV01000426.1 GCA_003509805.1 Planctomycetaceae bacterium | reverse complement strand
GGATTTATGGTTCGGATTTCCACCAAGGCATTGGCTGTCGGCGATGTAAAGATGTCCGTCCGGGCCGAAAGAAATACCGAGCGGCGTGACGCGGCCCGTTTCAGGATGGCCCTTGAGTTCAAAATATTTCGCGACGTTATCTTCTTTGTCGATTTTAAGGAGCCATGCGTCGCCTTTCTCGCCGACGGTCGGCACGGCAAGGATGATGTCGCCGGATTTCGGACAAACCGTCATCCCGTCGGGATGCTTCATGCCCTCGGGCAACACGATTCCCTTGAACGGCTTCGTAAGCGGCTTGGCGGCATAGGCGAAGCAGGCAAACGAAAAAATTATCGCGAGAAACAGAAACGATCTGAATGTTTTCATGGCTAATCTCCATTGACAAAAGAATTAAAAACCAGGAATCAATACGACACGCAACGCCTCACCGCTTTGCATCAAGTCGAAGGCGCGGTCGATTTGGTCGAGTGGCAAACGATGCGAGGCGATTTTTTCGGACGGTATTTTCCGTGAGGCGATCAGTTCGACGGCCTTGCGGACTTGTTCAGGCGTCGAATCGCTGGAGCCGATGACGCGGATTTCGCCGTAATGAATCAANNTTGCCGACGGGAAGCGAAGCGAACAAACAGACGGTTCCGCGTTTTCGTACAAGCGACAAGGCTTGTTCCTGCGGCGGCGCAGCCGGGGCGGCGACGATCACGACATCGGCCCCGACGCCTCCCGTCTCTTTTTTTACGACTTCTCCGGCATCCTCCGACGCCGGATCGATGATCCGGTCGATTCCGAACCGTTCCACCTGTTCTCGACGTGCGGAATTGATTTCCGTGAGAAGTACTTTCGACGCCCCGAAAGCACGGGCGACGACGGCGTTGAGCAGCCCCATCGGCCCGGCCCCCATGACAAGAACGATGTCGCCTTTTTGTACATTACACTGTTCGACGGAATTGACCGCGCAGCTTGTCGGCTCGGCCAAGGCGGCCCATTCGGCCGGCACGTCTCGCGGAACCTTCACGGTGTGTCCGCCCTCCAGCGCCAAGGCCGGAATCGAAACGTATTCCGCCATGCCGCCCGGATAAGAAAAACTCATCGGAGCCAGATCGACGCAAAGATTCCGCCAACCTTTCCGGCAGTAGAAACATTTTCCGCACGAAATGCTCGTCGCCATCACGACGCGGTCGCCGATCTTCCAGTCCCCTTTTGCCGTCACGGAAATTTCTTCGACGAGTCCCGTGAATTCGTGTCCCATGACAAGCGGGGCCTTGATTCTCGGATTGCCGTGAAACTTGCTTTTCAAGTCGGTTCCGCAAACGGCGCAAGCGTCGACGCGGACGAGAAGTTCACCTTCGCCGCAAACGGGCTTGGGAATGTCTTCGATACGAATATCGCCCGGGGCGTGATAAACAACAGCTTGCATGGGGGAACCGGGAACGGGGAATAGGGGATGGTGTTATGACAATTTGCGCCAAACGGGCGACAACATTTTGAGCAGCGACTTATAGCGCAAATATTTTTTGTCGTAAATATCGGCAAGCGTTGGATCGGGCTCGAATCGACGACTGATCTTGACCATCGTTTCGCAGGCGGTTTCGTAGGACGGATAAATCCCCACGGCAACCGTTCCGCAGATCGCGGCCCCGAAACAGCCGAGTTCCGTTCCGGCGGGAATTTCAACGGGAATTTGTAAAACGTCTGCGAACATTTGTGCCCAAATATCACTGTTCGCGGCACCGCCCGTAAGGCGAATCGTCTTCATTTCGTTACAAAAACGCCTGAGACGCTCGACGTGCCAGCGATGCCCGAAGACGATCCCCTCGTAAACGGCCCGTATAACGTGCGACCGCGTGTGGCGTCCGTCGAGCCCGAACAGGCAGGCTTTGGCGTCCGGATCGACGGGATTCCCGTATAAAAACGGCAGAAAAACGATATTCGTGTCGGTCGGTTTCGTCTGGGCGACCAGTCGGCTGCAATGTTCGTAAATGCTTTCGGACATCCCGTCGATTTCGAGTAGTTTTCGATCACTTTCGCAGAACTGCGAGACGAACCATTCGAGATTCGAGGCAGATGTCGCGCTTCCTTCGAGCATCAGGTAATAGCCATCGATACTGTAACGGCTGGTTATGAACATGTCGCGGTCCACGACGGGTTTCTTCGAGATGAATTGATTATTGCCCCACGTTCCGGCGACCATGCAGAACCGGGTTTCGTCCGTCATGCCGACGGCCAAACCGCAGGCGTCGATGTCGAACATTCCCCCGGCGACCGGAGTGCCCTCCGCGAGCCCCGTCAAGCGGGCCGCCCCAGGAGTTATCGTACCGCAAATGTCGGCGGACCGTTTGAGCGGCGGCATGACGCGCTTCCAATCGAGAAGTCTCCATGTTTCCAGGACTTCGTCGTCGTACCGGGCGCGACCGACGTCGATCAGGCTCGTGCCCGACATGTCGGAAAGTTCCATGTACGCCTCGCCGGTCAAGCGATACCGTACAAAATCCTTGACCATGAAGAGCCATTTGACGTTGCGCATCGTTTCCGGCTCGTTGTCGATCAGCCAGCGAAGTAATGCGTTCGGTTGCGCGGCCCAAAGGTTCTGCATCGTCTTGGGCAATATCCGACTGAGAACGTCTTCGGCGGTCCACTGCTCGATGTATTTCCGTGCGCGATTGTCCGAAGAAACGATCCCGTTCCGCGCAGGCGCACCATCGTCGGCGATGAGATAAAGCCCGTTGCCGTGGCCGGTACAGGTCACGCAAGCGACCTCCTTCGGATCGATTTCCGACTTGTCGATCACTTCGCGGAGCACTTCGCAAACGCTCCGCCAAAGAGCTTTCATGTCGTTTTCCGTCCAGCCCGGATGCGGGTAGATGTGCTCGACTTTTCGTGACGCGACGGCGTACTCTTTGCCGAGCGTGTCGAAAATCGCCGCCTTCACCATTGTGGAACCGCAGTCGATGCCGATTAAAAATTGTTTCATAATGATTTCAATGAAGTGCAAGCCCGCCGCTGACATCGACACTTGCACCGGTCATGTAGCTTGTGCGATCGGAACAGAGAAAAACGACGACCTGCGCGATTTCGTCGGTTTGTCCGACACGCCCCAGTGGTGCACGTTTATTGAATTTGTCAGGATCAGCTTCGTAAGCGGGGGCGATGATGTCGGTGTACATTAAACCGGGCAAGACGGCGTTGACGAGGATTTTATCCTTGGCTGTTTCCAACGCAAGTGAGCGGGTAAAACCCAAAATACCGGCCTTGGTCATATCGTACGCCGTCTTGCCGTTCTGCGATGCTCGCAGAGCCGCCTGTGAGGAAACATTGACGATGTGGCCTGGCGATCTTCTCGCACGTAAACGCCGTACCGTTTCACGGCAGACAAGGAACATCCCTTGTAGATTGATTTCAACGCACTTTTGAAATTCGCTCAATTCCAGATCGGCGCATTCGGGATTCGCACAGTAGGCCGCGTTGTTGACGACGTTGTCGATGGGACCTATCTTTCGTTCGATTTCCTCAAACATCGCATGAACCCCGGCTTCGTCGCCGACGTCACCGTGGACGGCCAATGCGTCCACACAGTATTTCGAACGGATTTCCGTAACAAGTTCGTCCGAGGCCTCCTTCCGGCTCCGATAGTTGACGGCGACCCGAGCCCCTTCTTCAGCGAGGATCAGGGTGATCGATTTTCCGAGTCCGCTGGCGGCCCCGGTTACGAGTACGACTTTGTTTTTCAGGTGCAAATCCATATCATTGTCGTTTGCATGTCGATTTTGTAATCAATATCCATCCTTGTCCGACGACGCCGTTTGCCCGTCGCAGATTGTCGGGGTGCTGGAGCCGTTCACCCCCAACCGCCCGACGCCCATATCGACGAACATTCGAGCCCGCTGCGCATCGCGAATGCCGCCGGACGGTTTGACCTTGATGCGTCCTGCCGCCGTTTTGAGCATGCATTCGACCGCTTCCTCCTTCGCGCCGGCACCGTTGAAACCGGTCGATGTTTTCACGAAATCGGCTCCGGCTTCGATGGCGATTTCCGTCGTTTTAGCGATTTCGTCGAGTGTCAACTGGCTCGTTTCGAAAATCACCTTGACGAGGACACCGTTTTTGTGCGCGATGTCGACGACCACTTTGATATCGTTTCGAACATCCTCCCAAAGCCCGCTGCGAATCCAACCGTAGTTGGCGACCATGTCGATTTCCGAAACGCCTTTTTGGCAGTACAACGCGGCTTCGGCGGCTTTTGATTCCGTACAAACGTTTCCGTGCGGAAAACCGAGTACGCAGGAGACGCCTGTTTCCGTCCCTTTGCAAAGCGACACGGTAAGGTCGATATCGCAGGGGCGGACACAAACGGTCTTGACCTTGTATTTGATTCCGCTTTCGATCCAGTCGATCGCTTCCTGCCGGGTCATGCCCGGAACGAGCACCGCATGGTCCAAATAAGTGTTTAGCATGTCGATGGTTGATAGTGAAGAGGTTATCATTGAGCGTCGCGAGTTGATAATTGACGCGCATTTGACTCGCAACGACACCGTCAACGGCCTGAAACTGTTCCCGCGCACAATCGCCTGCCGCGCGAACGGTCCGTTTATGTCATTGTACGAACAGCAGTTATGGTTGAGTGAGTGCGGCAGGCAGGCTTGACCAATGATTCGTTTTCATCGCGTTTCCAGTATATCCACTCTCAATTCCCAACAGTTTTAGTGCATTTCGCGACCGCCGGTGATGTTGATCGCCTGGCCGGTCATGTAGGCGGCACGATCCGAGGCGAGAAAACAGGCGACATTCACGACGTCGTCGATCCGGGCGAGGCGACCCATCGGGACTTTCGACGTGAAAGTCCTGACGATCTCCTCGCGCGGCATGTTCATGTTGTTGATATAGTCGGCCGAGACGTTGTCCCACACGCCGGTCGCCTCGGTAATGCCCGGGCAGACGCAGTTGACACGGATGTTCTGCTTCGCGACTTCGTAAGCGAGCGCCTGTGTCAGCGTAATCACGGCACCCTTTGCGGCGCTGTAGGCACTCATCAACGCGGAGCCGGTCTTGCCGGACTTGCTTGAAAAGTTGACGATCGAGCCGTGACCCTGCGCCTTCATGATCGGCATGACCTCCTTAATGAACAAAAACGTCCCCTTGACATTGACCGCGAAAACGAAATCCCAGGTTTCCTCGGAAATCTCCTCGATTTTCCCGCCTTTTCCCGTCACGCCGGCAACGTTGATCAGGATGTCGATTCCTTGCCCGGAATTACCGTTCCCGAAATTCTTTTGGCAGGCGGCGACGACGGCTGACACCTGATCGGCTTGCGTGCAGTCGGCGGCGAGCGATTGGGCGTCCGGCCCTAATTCCGTACAAATCACGTCCAATTTCGCTTGATCGAGATCCGTGATAAAAGCCTTGCCGCCTTCTTCGATGACGCGACGGGCGATCTCTTTGCCGATCGTTCCCGTTGCACCGGTAATCAAGGCTGTTTTGTTGGAGAATTCCATGTGATAGGTATGGGATATGGGGAGTGGGGGGATGGGAAATCAACCGCCGAGGACGGTTTTGTCGGCCGTCGGGTCGCTGTGCCGAACCGAGGCGTTGTCGTGGGCGTTGGCGACTTCGGTGAAACACTTGATCTCGAATTATGCTGGAAACACGGCGAAATTGCGCGGTGAAATTGATTGTTTGGTGACGACTTCCTGCTGCACCCACTCGCCGTAACGTCGCCGCAATGTACTTGTAAATATCGGGTTGCACGTTTCGTTCGAGCGACAGGCGATTGTTCGCGAGAACCGTCTTAGGCCGGTTTCAGGCCGGTTTCAGGCCATTTGCAGTCTACGTGAGATTATGGTCGCCTGCCGACTGTTTGTCAATCTTGATTTGCGCAAAACATCTTCTGGTATTGCGCAGGCGTCCAAGCGGCAATCCGTACGTTGAGGCAATGAATCGGGTGCCGCCTCCCTCTTTTTTACGTAGCGGAACGGCTGTGGGAAACCCTCCGTTCGGGGGCTGCCCGGTTATTGCGGCAGGCGAATGGTAATGCCAGAGCCGGTTGCAATTTCCCAAAGTGAAATTTTTCGGCGCCCGATAACGACGGGCAGACGCACAAACAGGAACCGGAATGGATGATCTAACAATGGATGACCTACCGTGGCATTGCGGTCGGTTTTTCAATGTGGTTTTACAGGAAAACAGGTTCGGAAAAGCAAGATTGCGCGTAATTGGTATACTTTTGCGCAAATTTGGTGTTTTTTCACGGCGGATCGAATCCGTGCGCAATATCAGGAGGATTTCTGCGCAAAATTATGATTGACAGCGGATCAAACGGGAACGACAATTCCGTACATGGAGAGTGCGCATTTTTTACACCCCATTTGTACCGCGAAAGAATAGGAGGCATTCAAATGACATTTCGAAAAAACGGGTTTACGCTCGTTGAATTACTGGTGGTGATCGCGATCATCGGCGCGTTGGTCATGCTGTTGCTTCCCGCCGTTCAAGCGGCCCGGGAGGCGGCGCGACGGATGCAATGCTCGAACCATCTCAAACAAATCGGGGTCGCGGTCCACAATTTCCACGATACGAATCGGGGGTTGCCGCCGATCTGTATTTTTGCGGACCGACCGTCGATCCATTTGTTGTTGTACCCCTTTACGGAACAGGATGCTCTTTACAGTTTCCTGCAAGAGCAGAATCTTTTCCGCGGTTCCGCCGACGGCGGTGTTGTCAAGTGCAATAACGCCTGGTTCTTCAACCTCACCGAAGATCAGAAAAAGCAGATGGGAAGCGTCTCTTTCTATCGATGTCCGTCGAGCCACGCGGGCCAAACGTACAAAAACGCGGATCGGTTGAGTCCCGGTCCGTTGGGCGATTACGTCGCGCCGGTGGCCAAGCTCAACGGAACGGTGGCCTGGTGGCATCGTTACTGCATGGATGATATCGGGGGCAATAACGACCAGAAACCAAGCTCCTTCGGGGGGCCGTTCCGCCTCCCTCAATTGACCTACGCCGCCACCGTGACGAATGGTGAAAGAGGGAACGGAAATGCGTGTACGAAAATCGAGCGATGGGCAGTGCGCGATGAGATGAGTTTTTGGAGTGACGGAACTTCGAATCAGCTTATCTTTACCGAAAAACATATCCCTTCTTGGGCGTATGACTTGACAACGGATCCCGCGTTGTCGTGGGACGGCGGATATCATTTCGCCCATAACGATGCCCACGCCACCAATGTCGCCCGTGTCGTTTCCAACCAAGGCGCTATGATCGCACGAGGACCGAACGACCCCAATTCGGCGTCGGAGACGAGGAACGCGCAAGGACGGGAAGGTAACGAATCGCTTGGGAGTTCTCATCCCGGCGTATTGAACATTCTCATCGGCGACGGCTCCGTCCGTCCCTGCCCCCGCACCTTCCCGCCGCCGACGCTTTGGCGTCTGACCTGCGTCAGCGATGGCGAACCGGCTCCTCTTCCGTAGCGGTTTTGAAACCTGTCCCGATCAATGAGGCGGCGTTCGTCCACAGAACAGCATGGAAAATCCCCTGAGCGAAACGATCCCTCACATTTTACGTTCTTGACCGGGATTCAATATAATCGGCTTATTTGTCCCGACAATCGGGAAAGGAGGAACCATGAAAGAAACAAATGCCTTTACCCTGGTGGAACTTCTGGTGGTGATCGCGATCATCGGCGCGTTGGTCGCGCTGTTGCTTCCCGCCGTTCAAGCGGCCCGGGAGGCGGCGCGACGGATGCAGTGCTCGAACAACATGAAGCAACTGACGCACGCGTTGCATTTGCACCACGATTCGTTCGGCGTTTTTCCGGCACTGAGAGACCTTAAAGCGGCCGGACACATATCCACCACGCATGATAGTGACACTTTCAGCGTCATTTATCGGTTGTTGCCGTTTTTCGAGCAACAGGCGAGGTATGACGCAATCAATGACATGCGGAACGGTCCCTCCTGGAATACAGGACTCAGCGTCCCTTGGTGGCCCCACGAGAGTTTTGAGGGAACGATCAATTCGTTACTTTGTCCTTCCGACTCGAACGGTAAAGATTTGCGATATACTCCAACCAACTGCGAGGTTTCCATCGGCGATGCCATGTGGGACCCGAATCATGCCACCAATGGAAATATCAAGAACCGTACCGTCTTCCAGAAGGGGGCTCAGAAGAATATCGCCTTCATCGCCGACGGTACTTCCAACACGGTGGCGATCAGTGAAACGATTATCAGTCAGACGGTTATGTCCCGACTGGTCAAGGGCGGCATCGCGGCGGTCAACGCCGTTGATAATAGAAACGCGCCCGGCGGTACGGCGGCAAAATGCTCCTTCTCGGTACTGACGACCGGCGGCAACAGGATTGAATTTGCATCCACCGTTGCTGTTCATACCGGTGGTTATGACGCGGGGCAACCCAACCAATCGATTCGCGGCGGACGATTTTTTGACGGTCGCCCCAGGTATACCGCTTTCAGTACCGTCATGCCCCCGAATTCACCGGCATGTCAACAAACAGGCAACCTTGAAAATCAGGATGTTCACATGCTCCCGCCACAGAGTAATCATTCCGGCGGTGTCAATGTCGCCTTGTTCGACGGAAGCGTACGCTTTATCCCGGACACGATCAACGCCGCAACGGTGGGGGTTGCGCAACCGGCTCAAGTCACCTCGGGCGCAAGTGAATTCGGTATCTGGGGTGCATTGGGCACACCGGATGGCGGCGAAGCCGTACCGGTCCTGTAAGAATCATGAGCGAATTGTCGCTATCCGTGAAAAAGCCCGATTACAAGGAAGGTGTCGTCATGAAACCACCACTCCCTTTGCAGTATTGTTTTGTCCTGACGACGGCACTGTTCCTGAACGGATGCGGCGAAAAACTTCCACCCGGTATGCCGAGTCCCGTTCCGTGTGATGTCATCGTTACCCAAGAGGGGAAAACGCTGCCCGGTGCCGTGGTCAGGCTTCACCCTATCGAGGGCGGTTCCTGGAGCGCGGCGGGGCTTACGGATGAGTCGGGAAAAGCGGTCCTGTATACGATGGATCGGTTTAAGGGCGCCGTATCCGGAAAATACAAGGTCATCGTAAGCAAAACCGAGTTTGAGCCGGGAGATGCCGTTCCCGGTCTTCGCCCCGGAGAGACGGCGACTCCGGAAATGATGAAAGGTCTCCGGCTCGCCGCCAATTTCTATGTCGTGGAGGAACGATATGGAAACGAGGAGACGACTCCGCTTGTGATCGAGGTTGCCAAAGGAACGCGAATGTACATTGTTGACGTTGGAAAAGCGGTTCGGATCAAAATCAAGGAAAGATAACGGCACTCCGCGGTCCGGCGAACAGTTCGAAAACAATCGCAAGATATTGATTTACGACCTTTATACCGAAGCCGGTTGAAATTTTCCTTCAACCCCCGTTTACCTTTCAGGCGGTCTGTCGGGCGGTAGCGTTTTTCGAGGGCAGGCTCCCGAATAGTCGGCTTCGAGAAATTTCAACGATTTTCAGTACGGAATGGAGAGCGCGGAAAACATGCGACAAAAATATCCGCTTGCCGTTTTCATCCTGTTTGTCTTGACCGGCGCCCTTACGTTTGCGCAAGACCCGCCGAAATGGGGGGAATGGTCGCACTGGGGCGACCAGGGGGATGGAACCTACCGGAATCCCGTTCTGCCGTCGGATTACAGCGACATCGATTGCATTCGCGTCGGTGATGATTTTTATGCCGTTTCGTCGACGTTCCAGTACTCGCCCGGCATGATTGTCCTGCACTCGAAAGACCTCGTCAATTGGACGATTAAGGGTCATGCCGTTTCCGACGTAACGCAAATCGGCAAGGAGCTGAACTGGGATCGCATGAACCGTTATGGTCGCGGAATCTGGGCCGGGGCGATTCGTTATCACAATGAAAAGTATTATCTCTATTTCGGTACGCCCGACGAGGGATTGTTCATGACGACGGCAAGCGATCCGGCGGGGCCGTGGGAGCCGCTGCACTGCATGAAAGCCGAACGGGGCTGGGATGATTGTTGCCCGTTTTTCGACGATGACGGCCGGGCTTATTTCGTCGCGACGCATTTCGCGGCAGGTTATAAAACTTACCTGTATCGCATGACACCGGACGGGAAAAACTTGATCGAGGACTCCAAAGTCCTGGTCAATGAAGGCGCCGGGCGGGAGGCGAACAAGTTGTACAAATTCAACGGAACATATTACCATTTTTACAGCGAGGTTTCCGACGGTCGTTATGTCATGATGCAGCGGGCGTCGTCCATTGCCGGCCCCTATACGGAGAAAAAACAGTTAAGCCGAACGCAACGTCATTTCAACGAACCGAATCAAGGCGGGATCGTCGAAGGCCCCGATGGGAAATGGTACTTTCTGACGCATCACGGTTCCGGTTACTGGGCGGGGCGGATTGCCAGTTTGCTGCCGATCCATTGGATCGACGGCTGGCCGATTATCGGAGAACCGGACAAAGACAAAATCGGCACGATGGTCTGGCAAGCTGCAAAACCGTCCAACTGTTATCCGATTCAAACCCCGCAATCGTCCGACGACTTCGACAAGCTCTCGCTCGGCCCTCAATGGGAGTGGAATCATCAACCGCGAAACGAAATGTGGTCGCTCACGGATCGTCCCGGCCATCTGCGACTCAAGGCGTTTCGCCCTCTCCAAAACGACGATCTGTTCAAGGCGGGCAACACATTGACGCAACGATGCTTCGGTACTGCACGCAATGAAGTCATTGTCAGGATCGATCTTGCCGGCATGGCCGATGGTCAACGAGCGGGACTGTGCCATTATGCCGGGTCGTTCGCCATGATGGGCGTTTGCCAAAACGATGGAAAACGTCGGCTCGAATTCCAATCGGGTGAAGAGCGGGTGACCGGTTCCGAATGGACCGATCATCTCATTTGGCTCCGGTCGGTTTGGGGCCTTGACGGAAAAGCCGATTTTTTCTTTAGCACGGACGGCAAGGATTTCAAGCCCTTCGGCAAAACCTGCCGACTCGGCTGGGGCCGTTACAGGGGCGACCGCATCGGTATCTATTGTTTCAATAACAAAACCGAATCGGGATGGATTGATGTCGATGACTTTATCTACCGCTATAAAACCGATGATACTCCTTAAACGGTGCAAGAAAGACGTTGTTTGCCCGGCGATCGCCTTGGGCATACTTGCGTTTCTCGGGGTTGATCTCCAAGCGGAAAACCGTTCGCATTGGCAAGAACTGGGAATTACCGGCTTCCAACCGTCGGTCGAGGCGTTTGTCCATCCGGAATCCGGTTTCACGCATCCCGGCGTCGGAATGACGAAAGTGTATCTGGACACGATGCAAAAGCACGTGCGTGCGGGGAATGAACCCTGGCTCGGCGCGTTTCGAGCCTTCCGTAAAAACGGTCGGACGCACATCAACGCCGCGATGCACTATACCGGTGTTGCGGAAATACCCTGGGGACCGCCGGGCGATCCGCATGCCCGTGCCGTTCGGCGCGACGCCGACGTCGCCTTCCGCCAGATCATCATGTGGTACGTTACGGGTGATGAGCGGTACAGGTTGCGAGCCTTGGAAGTCCTTCGCCAATATCGTCATTTGAAGTCCTGCATCACGCATTGGGACGAGGGCATTCATTGGGGATGCATCATCTGGAAATTCTGTTTCACGGCGGAAGTATTACGCTACACGCAAGGACAAACCGAAGAATCCCGCTGGACGGAAGAGGACACGGCGGACTTAAAGCGGATCATCGGGATGACGCGAGGATTCTTCGATCGGACGTGGCTCTGGATGAACCAGCATACGATCGCCAACCAGGCGACGCTGTCCGCCGCGATCTTTCTCGACGACAAAGAGTGGTATGCCGTCGGCGTGGAACGAATCATGGTCAACAAACTCGGCGACCACGGCGGAGCCAACGGATCGCTCAAATACCAGATACGCGAAATCACGGAACATCCGTTCAGCGGACGGAAAATCGATCCGCCCAACCTCCAGCTTGTCGAATCGGGACGCGACTTGGGACATGCCTGGGGCAACGTCGGCGCCTTGTCGACTTGCGTTCGGATCATTCATTCGCAAGGAACCCGCGTCGATCCTGAAACGGGTGAAGTCAGTCGGTCTTCGAACGCGGTCGATCCATTTCAATTTCTCGATGACCGCCTCCTTGCCGGAACCGATTACATTGCCCGATACAATTACGGGATCGACGTGACCTACGTTCCTTGCCGGGTCAGAATCAAGGACAACGTGTATTTTCAAAAAATCGCCTATGAAAACGACCGGGGGCGGATCGATTCCTATTCGGGCATTCTCTACAATCATTATCGCTACGAAAAGACATGGGACCGTAACGACGAACGGTTCCAATACGTCGCGCAGGCTTACGAGACCCGCTTGCCCGAGAATGATTCGCAGGATTTCTTCGGCAATGCCACGCTCTTGTTCACTCCGGAGGCCGCTCTCGACGATCCGCCCGTTGCGAAAGTCTTTCCTTCGCATCCTTCGGAAACGGTCCGGACGCTTGCCGCGATCGGCTCCGTCCGTCATGGTAAAGTCGCTATTCTCGAAGAGGACGGCTTTCCTTTCGTCCGGGCGGACGCCACCGGCGACGGGGCGTCTTTTGCCGTCCCACGGCAGGGATTCCCGCGAACCGGCATCGTTTCCCTAAAGTACCGGAGCAACGGATCGTGCCGTTTGGAATTGGCGCGTACTCTGGCACAACGCCCGCTTCGTACGCTTTTTCTCCCCGACACCGGCGGTGATTGGAAACAGTTCGACTTTGTTCTTCCGACGGCCTGTCACCGCAGCAACACGGCGATTTATACCTTGCAAGGTGGGGCGACCCAAGTCGATTTGGGCACGCTCGATTTCGCGCCGGGCGAGCAGGCCCTGCGCATACTATCCGTGGAAACACACCCGAAAGTCGTACGAGAACGCGATTTCGACCAGGTGGATCGACATTACTTTCATACGGGAACGGAATATCGCATCGCTTTTCCGGCGGACAAAGATCGCGCCGCGTTTTCTTTCGAGGGACTTCCCGAGACGGCGACGGTCGGAAACGACGGAACGATCCGTTGGACGCCGCAAAAGCGAAACGTCGCCGACCCGCACATCATCACGTTGACGGCGACTTTCGGCGACAGAATCGTGAAACGCCAATATGAATGGCGTATGTTTGACGTCCCCGGAGAATTCGCGCGTCGTTTTGCGAACGATTATAAAAAGCAGGCTCGGTACACGCCGGAAAGTCTCAAGGCGTACCAAGCGACGGTCAAGCGGATGCTCGCCGTTTTGAAGCGACCGAAAATGGCCGACGATTTTGCCGATACCGTCGAGGAAATCCGAACGGCAACGAAATCGCTCTCGCCGATCTGCATCAAAAATCTCAAGCCAATCTTCGAGATGAAATTCGATGGCACTCTCCACGAAGAGGCCGGAGCGGTTTTGGAAAACGAAGTCACGTTGAAAACTTTCGAGTATCGGCCTGTTTCGCCCGATTACGCCGAGTTCATTCTCGGAAAGACCGGGCAGGCTTTGCAGTTGAAAGGGGATTCTTACCTGGAGCTGGGACGTTCCCGAAAGCTCCAGCCTCGGAAAATGACCTTTTCCTGTTGGCTCAAGGCACCGGAGAACTTTTATGGGACGCAAGTCATCTTTTGGGCTCGCGGTTTCGTCGGCGACAACGGTTGGCATCTGTTGACGAGGGACGATGCGCCGTTGGAGTTCTCCGTGGGCGCTGCCGTGGAATCCGATCGGCCTTACGAATTAACCGTTCGTGGAAATCGAAACGATTTCTTTCCGACCGACCGTTGGGTTCACGTTGCCGTGACCTTCGATCCCGACAAGGAGGAGGCTCTCCTTTACATCGACGGCAAGCGACTCGAACCGAAACATGTTCGCGGTGTCAAGGAAAAGGCGATGATTCTTGAAACCGACGTGACGAAGACGATCGGCCTGGAAGGTGAGAGTTATCTGACCGGTATGTCACGTTTTGCCTACGACGAAATGCGTCTCTACAACGGTGCGGCAACCCCCGAGGAAATCCAGGCTCTTGCGAAAGGAGAGGAACCTTAACCATGTACAGGCAACTTTTTTTGATCGCTTTTGTTTTCGTTCCGTTTTATTTCGTATCGGAATCGCGAGGGCAGGACTTTAGGGTCGTCAAGGTCACTTACGGCGACGATAACAATCGAGAGGACGTTACGGATATTTTTCGTGAAAAGGCTTTGCTGCACAAAGTTTTCTTTTATTTTGACGTCGGTTATCGTGAAATCGGCAGAGATCCCGCACCGGGCAAAAATAAACACGTCCTTATCGACATCTCGCTCAAAAACAAGGAGACGAAAACTCTCCGTTTCCACGACGGGCAACCGGCCTATTACACGACGCTGAGCCCGGAAGAAGACTTTACGATACTCGCCGCTTTTTGGGGAGGGGACGGCAAGTTCATCGATGTCCGGGAACGTGTTTTACGGGCGCTTGTTCTCCAGGACGGTTTGGATGCAACCGGCGGGAATTTAGGCGATCCTCCGTCGAGCAGGCATCGAAAACTGTTCGTAGTGTACAGTCGCGGAAAATATATTCATGTTCTACGGACCGGCGAAGGCGATTGCTTCACGGCGGAAAAGATTCTTCACGATGATTTCGATATCGAAGCGGTCGAACGCCAGTTACGAAAAATCACGCGAACGACGGTCGTTCAACGGAAATAGCGGCAGGCATTTCCCGGCATTGCCGATCACCCCTGTTTACGGAGCATCGAACACGATGAAACGATATCTTACGGTTATTTCCTTGCTGGTCCTGTCGGTATTCTTGGGAGAATCCCGAAAAGCCTTTTCCGAAACGACGTTGCATAACCCGATTATCCCCGGTTACTTCGCCGATCCTTCCATCGTCGAACACGAGGGGACGTTCTACATGTATGCGACCGTCGACCCGTGGGGCGCCGATTACCTTGCCTGTTGGGTTTCGAAGGATTTTCAGAATTGGACTTTTCACAAGCTCAATTGGCCGACAAAAAAGGCTTGTACGTCGCAGACATCGCAAGGCGCCAAGGTTTGGGCTCCCTCGGTGATTAAAAAAGGGGACACGTTTTATATGTACGTTTCCGTCGGTTCGGAAGTCTGGTGCGGAAAGGCCGCTCATCCGCTCGGCCCTTGGGAAAACATGCTCGGCGATCAGCCGATGATTCCGCACGACACAACGAGATATTATCATGTCATCGACGCCGAAGCGTTTCTCGACGACGACGGAAAAGCTTACCTGTATTGGGGCTCGGGCTGGGATTGGAGCAACGGTCATTGCTTCGCCGCCGAATTGAACGACGACATGCGCTCGTTCAAAACCAAGCCCGTCGAGGTGACCCCGTCGCATTATTTCGAAGGTCCTTTCATGCTCAAGCATGACGGCAAATATTACCTGACGTACTCCGAAGGAAAAACCGTCGATGATACCTACGAAGTCCGTTACGCGGTCGGCGACAATCCTTTCGGACCTTTTACTGAAGCGAATAACGGTCCGATTTTGAAAACGAACAAGGCGCTGAACGTATACGGGCCCGGTCATCACGCGATATTTTCTTTTCGCGACAAATACTATATTCTGTATCACCGCCATCGGTTGCCGTTCAAGAAGAACAGTGCTTATCGCCAAATTTGCATCAACGAATTGACGTTTGACGACGGCAAAAAAGAAATCGAAACGATCGTTCCTTTACACACGCAGGTTTTTCCCAATGGCGAGGAGGAAAAAAGATCGACAGTTTCTCCGACGTCATGGACGGCAAGTTCGCAAAACACCGATGATACTTCCATTGAAAAAGCGGCCGACGACAGTTTTGCGACGTTATGGAAACCCGCCGAAGATGATAGAAATGCCTGGATTGGGGCTGAGTTCTCACCCGGGACCGAACTCGGCGAGATGGAAATCCGATTCGAATATCCCGGCGGCGTTTATTATCCGAAAGTGGAGATTTCAACCGGGAGCGGCGAATGGAAAACCGTCGCCGACCATACGGAGAATGGCCTTTCCGGTTCACCCGTCGTCATTCCGGTGAATGAAAAGTCGGAAAGAGCGAGAATAGCGTTCGTGCAAAAAAACAACACGGTTTCCTGCTACATCCCGTTTTCAAAGGGAAAGCACAGTACGACATCCTGCACTTGAAAGACACTTCGGCGGAAAAACCTCGTTGGAAAATCGGCCTTGAATCTGCCGAAACCGCGGAGAAGCGGAAACTTTCCGACGGCGTAATTTATGAGTTCATTTTTTCGGGAAACGGCCTGCCGACCAAAAAAGTTTCAATCGATTGCAAGGCGACGGATCGGCGACGCTATATCGAAAACGCGACCGGATATTCCAATGTCGACATTCATGTCCTTCCCGGTGCGGCGGGAAATCACCGGTTTGATATGGTTCAAATCCTGCCGGAATCATACGCTCAATTTTCCGGTTTGCCTCTGTTGTTATTTCATTTAGGCAATTTCCTTTGTATCGCCGCATTGCCTTTTGTACCGTTTTTGCTTTTCTGTGGTTATAAAACCTGTCGTAGCAATCCGGAAATTCCGCGGCGATGGGGAACGATCCTCGTTTGGCCGTTCTACCGAAACGGTATATGCACCTACTTGCTGTTCTCTTTGCCAATCATTGGTTTTGCGCTGTTCGGTGCTTATATGATAATGAGGGCTGAAACAGGCTATTATCGGTTTCACGACACTTTGGACGGGTGTGTGTCGCTGATTTTATCGCAAGTCAATCAGAGCGAAAATGTGTTTATGCTTTTTGCAAGACGTCCTCTCGATAGCATAATGTGCGGGAGCACGTATTGTACGCTACCGAATTTTGTAATTCTGTTATTCTACATTTTCAGCTTGATTCCAGCGCTAGCCGTAAATTTTTCCGTTGTTCATATCATTGCTTATGTTGGGATGTATTTATTATTGACCCGGCATGTCGTCAAAGACGACCGAAGCTGCATGACCGGTATTATGGTCGCATTTTTATTTTCCTGTTTCGGTTTCTATGAAGTAATGGGGATAACGATTGCCGGGATACCGCTGCTGACATATTCCTTATTGAATCTTTTTACTCGTTGTTATCGTTGGTGGGATTGGGTGATATTGCTTGTCGTGCCGTCGTATATGTTTGCGGCGTGTTCGTTGATATTTCTTATCGCGATCGCCTGTCAGTGCTGGATACTCGCCTGTATATGGAATCGCAAACCAAACTGGATTGTACTGCTGGGCATTGCCGTAGTTACGCTTTCTTGGGTTGTCAATGAGCGTGACATGATAAGCCGCTCCCTTAAAAACAATTCCACCGGATATGTTTCATTCAGGACTCAATTTGAGAAAAACAACATCGATCAAGTCAAGAGCAAACCATTAATTAATTTGGCGGGATTCAATTACGATACGTACATAAAGCGCTACGAGATCCTCCGTGTCAAACTGCGTTTTCTGGACGAACAGAACGCCGCGCGACAAAAAATTGCACAACGATATTTGGAGAAAATCGTCAATCCCGCGATCGTGCTGCCGGTTGTCCCGGAAGAAAACGTCTCGACGTGGCATATTTTCGCCGTTCGGACTTCACATCGCGATGAATTTCAACGCCACCTCGCGGCCCACGGCGTCGGTACGGTCATCCATTATCCGATTCCGCCGCACCATCAGGACGCTTATGCCGGGTGGAAAGATCGTTCGTACCCGATTTCGGAACGTATTCACCAGGAAGTGTTTTCGTTGCCGCTCAACCCCACCTTACTGGAAACGGAGATGAATTTCATCGTCGATGTCGTCAACGATTACTCTACACATCACATCTCATGATGTGACGGGAAAGACCGTCCGGTTTGATCGTCCCACGGAAAAAATGGATTTTTGTTTGTGGATATCCTTCTTTCCGATAGGAAAACGGGCAGCCGGGAATATACTGGAAACGCGATGAAATTGGTTGTTTGGTCAAGTCTGCCTGTCGCACTCAATCGCCCCTAACTTCTGTTTGTATAATAACATCAACGGCTTGTTCGGGCGGCAGGCGATTGTACGCGGGA